>CAVCSJ010000126.1:0-5304 GCA_963604895.1 bacterium | reverse complement strand
ATCATCAGGGCTTCGAGGGTGTCGTTCTTTTTCAGTGCCCTCAGGATGCGGAAGATTCCCAGCGGGAAGAGTTTGCCGTTTGATTTTTTCACGGCCCTGGAGATGGACGGCACGCAGAATGCGAAGCCGACGGGCTTGTCGTTGTCGTCGAGGCAGACTGCCACGAAGTCGGGGCTGAGAATCGAGACGTATGTCTGAACGTATCTTTTTATCTGTCTGTCAGTGAGCGGGCAGAACTCGAAGAGGGGGTCGAAGGTCTCGTTGTACATATGGAAAAGCTCCATTCCGTAGCGCTTTGCGAGTTCTCGGGTGCTCTTTGCCTGGTACATATGTATTCTGAAACGCTCTTCGATCCTTTTCGTATTCTCGAATACCGGAGGAAGTTCGGGCTTGATTTCCACGAGCCTCTGCGTCCAGTCGACGTCTTTCACGAAGCCGAGTTCCTTGAGGAGGGTGTCGTAGTAGGGGTAGTTGTACAGGCAGGTGAAGGGGCAGAAGTTTTCGTAGCCTTCGACGAGAAGTCCTTCCTTGTCCATATCTGTGAAGCCCCACGGGCCTTTGATTCTGTCGCAGCCTTTGGCTTTTCCCCACGCTGCCACTGCGTCGAGCAGGGCTTTCAGGACTTCGATGTCCTCGATGAAGTCAAGCCAGCCGAAACGGACGGTTTCTTCCTTCCATTTCTCGTTTGTTCTGTGATTTATGATTGCCGCGACACGACCGGCCACTTTGCCGTCTTTCCAGGCAAGGTAGAGTTCTGATTCTGAATATTCGTATGCTCCGTTCGATTTCGGATTAAAGGTATCATATTCATCCCCCTCCAGCGCAGGGACCCAGTTCTCGCAATCTTTGTAGAGTTCCAGCGGGAACTTCACAAACTTTTTGAGGTCCTTTCTGCCGGTGACGGTAGTGATGGTCACACTCATAGGTTTTGGCTTTAAATTTCACAAATGTAGCAAAAATGTTCTTTTTTGTCCACATTTTTGAAATTATCTATCATTCTTGACTGGGCCGCTGTCTCCGCGGCCGAGGCAGAACATCGTGGCGCGAACCTGCCAGAGGACGACGCCGATCGAGACGGAGACGTTCAGCGAGTGCTTGCTGCCCCACTGGGGGATTTCGAGGGCGAAGTCCGAAGCATCCACTACACTCTGCTGCACGCCGTCGACTTCGTTCCCGAAAATGAGCGCGTAACGTTTGCCCGCTTCGGGCGTAAAGTCCTGAAGCTGACGCGCGTGAACCGTCTGCTCGACGCTCACGATCTCGTATCCTGCCTCTCTGAGTTTCCGGACTGCGTCCAATGTGTCCCCGTAATGCTCCCAGGGGACGCTGTCTTCAGCGCCCAATGCCGATTTGTGTATCTCAGCGCTTGGGGGCAGGGCACAGATGCCGCAAAGGTAAAGCCTGTCCGCGTGGAAGGCGTCGGCTGTGCGGAAAGCGGAGCCCACATTGTGCGCGCTGCGGATATTGTCGAGCACCAGGACGATGCCTGATTCGGGCAGGGAAGAGTAATTCTGAGCGCTTACGCGCCCCAATTCTATATTAAGTAACTTACGGTCGGCCATTTGTTAACAATGTAAACGATAACAGTAAAAATGATTATGATTTTTTACCTGCGCAAAGGTAGCAAAAACGATTATTAATCGTATATTTGTCCCATATAAAAACTATATGACCATTATATGAAACAGGATCTTCAAATCTTCGACCTCATAAGAAAGGAGAAGGAAAGACAGTCATCAGGACTGGAGCTGATTGCCTCTGAGAACTATGTCAGTGACTATGTGATGGAGGCTATGGGCTCCATCTGTACAAACAAGTACGCTGAAGGATATCCCGGAAAGAGATATTACGGAGGCTGCGAGGTTGTGGACCAGATCGAGCAGCTGGCCATCGACCGCATATGCCAGATTTATGGAGCTGAATGGGCTAATGTACAGCCACACTCCGGTGCTCAGGCCAATATGGCAGTCATTATGGCTTGCCTCAAGCCGGGCGACACCTTTATGGGCCTGGACCTCTCACAGGGCGGCCACCTTACCCACGGTTCACCTGTAAATGCTTCAGGAATCCTTTATCACGCAGTGGCTTACGGCCTTAATCCGGATACGGGTTGCATCGATTATGACGCTATGGAGCAGAAAGCTCTCGAGTGCAAGCCTAAGCTCATCATCGGAGGAGCTTCCGCATACTCCAGGGAGTGGGACTATGAGAGAATGCGCGCCATCGCCGACAAGGTCGGTGCCATCTTCTGGGTGGATATGGCCCATACCGCGGGTCTCATCGCTGCAGGTCTGCTGAAGAATCCTGTCAGGTATGCCCACATCGTCACCTCCACGACTCACAAGACACTGCGCGGACCTCGCGGCGGTATCATCCTGATGGGTAAGGACTTCGATAATCCTTGGGGTATCACCACCCCTAAGGGCGTGGTCAAGAAGATGAGCCAGATTCTGGACAGCAGCGTGTTCCCTGGAGTTCAGGGCGGACCTCTCGAGCACGTCATCGCAGCAAAGGCCGTTTCATTCTTCGAAGCTATGCAACCTGAATATGTAGAGTACCAGAAGCAGGTTCTCGCCAATGCCCAGGCTATGTGCAAGTGCTTCCTCGACAAGGGTTATCACGTAGTGTCAGGCGGTACTGACAACCATCTGATGCTCATCGATCTGCGTTCCAAGTTCCCTGAGGTCAGCGGCCGCATCGCAGAAACGCAGCTTGTAAAGGCTGACATCACTCTGAACAAGAATATGGTTCCTTACGATACCCGCACTCCTTTCCAGACTTCAGGTTTCCGCATCGGTACCCCTGCAGTCACATCGCGCGGTTTCGTAGAGAAGGATATGGCTGATATCGTGGATCTTATCGATACCGTCCTGACTTCCTGCGCAGCCCATATCGAGGCTCTCTCCCTTAAGAAGGCCGATGTTCCAACTGAAGAGCAGAAGGCATCCCTCGCCGAGCATCGCGCTGTCCTCGAGGAGGTTGCGAAGAAGGTTCATCAGATGACTGCCGGATATCCTCTGAACAGATACTAGAAGAATCTCAATACAGTATTGAACGGGGCAGGCCTTTCGGTCGGCCCCGTTTTCTTATTGGTCGCGAACGCGGCCGCGTGACAAATTGTCAGTCGCACTCGCTTGGCACGGGCTTTGATTTTCTCTCTGCGCTCCCATCGGGCTTCGGGCCCGGCGAAGGAGTAAACTGATAACAACAAAAAGATTATATTATTATGATTAAACCATTGGCAGACAGAGTGGTTATCGAGCCTAAAGAGGCCGAAACCAGAACAGCTTCAGGCATTTACATTCCTGATACAGCAAAAGAGAAACCTCAGCAGGGTAAAATTGTCGCTGCTGGTCCCGGAAAGAAGGACGAACCTATGGAGGTTAAGGTCGGCGACGAAGTTCTCTACGGTAAATATGCCGGTACCGAGGTTACATACGAAGAGAAGAAATATCTCATCGTAAAGCAGTCAGACATTCTTGCAATCATATAATATATAGGAGATATTCATTATGGCAAAAGATATCAAATTCGACGTAGACGTTCGCTCCAGAATGAAGGAAGGAGCTGACGCATTGGCAGATGCAGTTAAGGTAACCCTCGGTCCTAAAGGTCGTAACGTGGTAATAGAGAAGAAGTTCGGTTCGCCTCAGGTCACTAAGGACGGTGTTACGGTGGCTAAGGAAGTCGAGCTCGAGGACAAGTTCGCGAATATGGGTGCACAGCTCGTCAAGGAAGTCGCTTCGAAGACCAACGAGCAGGCCGGCGACGGTACAACTACCGCTACGGTGCTCGCACAGGCCATCATCAATGTGGGTATGAAGAATGTCACCGCCGGTGCCAATCCTATGGACATCAAGCGCGGTATCGATAAGGCGGTCGCTGCAGTCGTTGAGAATCTCAAGGCTCAGAGCCAGACCGTAGGTGACGACTATTCCAAGATCGAGCAGGTCGGAACCGTTTCCGCTAACAATGACCAGAGAGTCGGCAAGCTCATTGCTGATGCTATGTCCAAGGTTAAGACTGACGGCGTCATCACCGTTGAGGAAGCCAAGGGAACAGAGACTGAGGTCAAGGTTGTCGAGGGTATGCAGTTCGACAGAGGTTACATCTCTCCATACTTTATGACCAATTCCGATAAGATGGAAGCCGTCCTGGACAATCCTTATATCCTGCTCTGCGAGAAGAAGATTTCTACTATGAAAGACCTTCTCCCTATCCTCGAGCCTATCGCACGCGAGGGCAAGGAACTCCTTATCATTGCAGAAGATGTTGATGGCGAGGCTCTTACCACTCTCGTAGTCAATAAACTCCGCGGCACCCTCAAGATTGCTGCCGTCAAGGCTCCGGGCTTCGGCGACCGCCGCAAGGAAATGCTTCAGGATATCGCAGTCCTTACAGGTGCCACCCTCATCTCTGAGGAAAGAGGCTATTCTCTCGAAAATGCCACTCCTGCAATGCTCGGTAAGGCCGAGAAGATTACAATCTCCAAGGAGAACACTACTATCGTAGGCGGCGCAGGCGACAAGGCTCAGATCGCGGAGAGGGCTGACCTCATCCGCAAGCAGATAGCGACTACAACCTCCGATTACGACCGCGAGAAGCTCCAGGAGAGACTCGGAAAGCTCGCAGGAGGCGTGGCGGTGCTCTACGTGGGAGCTCCGACCGAGGTCGAGATGAAAGAACGCAAAGACAGAGTTGAGGATGCGCTGAACGCGACGCGCGCGGCTGTCGAGGAAGGTTATCTCCCGGGCGGCGGTGTAGCTTACATCCGCGCTTCCGAGGCGCTCGACAACCTCAAGGGTGACAACGAGGACGAGACCACCGGTATCCGCATCGTGGCCAAGGCTATCGAGGCCCCGCTCCGTCAGATCGCGGCCAATGCGGGTGTCGAGGGCAGTGTTATTATCCAGAAGATCCGCGAGGGCAAGGGTGATTTCGGTTACAACGCCCGCACCGGCGAATATGTAAATATGTATGAAGCCGGCGTCATCGACCCTACGAAAGTCAGCCGTGTAGCTCTTGAAAACGCTGCAGGTGTGGCAGGTATGTTCCTTACCACCGAGTGCGGCATCGTCGATATCCCTGAACAGGCTCCTGCAGCCCCTGCAATGCCTCAGGGAGGGATGATGTAAAAATTTTAAAAATTTATCCGAAAAAGTTTGCAGGATAAAAAATAGTTACTACCTTTGCAATCCCGTTCGCGAGGCGAGCGGGATTTTCAAAGAAAGTTCATTGAAAAGACTGAAGGAAGTACAAGCAAGTACCGAGAACAAGATAAGAACGAGAGCGTTGATTTCTTTA
>CAVCSJ010000125.1:0-5308 GCA_963604895.1 bacterium | reverse complement strand
CGAATTCAACGAACAGGATTATAACCTTATAGAGCAGGAGTACCAGAAACTGCTCTCCATCGCCAGGAAACGCTGTCCTAACGAGAGCGAATTCGAGACGGTGAAAAAGGCCTTCGACTTCGCAAACGAAGCTCACAAGAACGTCCGCAGGCGTTCTGGAGAACCGTATATCATCCATCCATTGGCCGTGGCCAGGATAGTCGTCGAAAACATCGGACTTGGCTACAAGTCCATTTCGGCAGCGCTCCTGCACGATGTCGTCGAGGACACGGACTATACGGTCGAGGACATCCGCACGCTGTTCGGAGACAAAATCGCCTCGCTCGTCGAGGGTCTGACGAAGATCAAGAACGTGCTCGACAACGAAGGACGCCGGCCCGGAGCCTCCGCAGTCAGCATCCAGGCGGAGAATTTCAAGCGTATTCTGCTGACTCTCAATGACGACGTGCGCGTCGTGCTCATCAAGCTCGCGGACCGTCTGCACAACTGCCGCACCATCGAGTTCATGCCTGAGGCGAAGAGGGACAAGATCCTCAGCGAGACGATGTACATCTTCATTCCGCTCGCGCACCGTCTCGGCCTCTATGAGGTGAAATCCGAGATGGAGAACATCTGGCTGAAATACAAGGAACCGGAGGCTTATAAGGAAATAATGTCGAAGATCGACAGGATCGTGTCCGACAAGGATGTGAAGATCGACGAGTTCATAGCTCCGATTTCCGATGCCCTCACGAAGGCCGGATTCGACTTCAGGGTACTCAAGCGTGTCAAGACTCCTTATTCCATCTGGTACAAGATGCGCACTAAGAACATCGATTTCGACCAGATCTATGACCTATATGCCGTGCGCATCATCTTCAATCCGCCTTCCGACGGAAAGGAGACCGAAAGAGACCAGTGCTATCACATATTCTCCATAATCACAAGTCTTTACAAGTACAAGGCAAGCCGTATGCGCGACTGGGTGAAGCACCCGAAGAGCAACGGCTACGAGGCACTGCACTGCACTGTGATGAGCCAGATAGGTATCTGGATCGAAGTTCAGATCCGGTCGAAGCGTATGGACGACATTGCCGAGAAAGGTATCGCCGCCCACTGGGCCTACAAGCGCGAGGGCTTCATCAGCGAGAACGATTCCGAGATGGACAAATGGCTGACCGAGGTGAAGGAAATCATTATGAGTGACGATGTGAGTGCTCTCGAGCTGCTCGACATCATCCACAATGACCTCACCGGTCACGATATGATAGTCTACACCCCGAAGGGTGACCAGAGAACCCTGCAGAAGGGCGCTACGGTGCTGGATTTCGCCTATAACATCCACACCAAGGTCGGCAACCACGCCATCGCCGCCAAAGTGAATATGAAGCTCGCTCCCCTCTCGCAGGTGCTCAAGAGCGGTGACCAGGTGGAGATCCTGACCGCCGAGAACGCCCATCCGAAGACGGAGTGGCTCAAGTTACTGACTTCCCATCACGCACGCACCAAAGTCGTGGAGTATTTCAAGGCAAACGAGCGTGCGGAGATAGAAAACCGGGGCGAACAGCTGTTCAGACAGGAAATGAAGGCTCTGGGACGCAAAAAGACGAACAATGTAGTCCAGCACATCCTGGATTATACGGGTCTGCGCGATTTCGAGGAGTTCTGTTTCCGTCTGGGACTGGGACTTCTCCCGGCCGATGTCCTGCCGCAGGCGCTGAGCCGCGGGACCAGGACCTCCGCAAAGGTCGAGGAGCGCTATGTCATCAATCCGGACGATCCGGAGAAACGCAAATACTATATCGCGCCTTGCTGCAATCCTATTCCCGGCGATGCAGTGATCGGTATCAAGACCCCGGACGGCAAGATCACGGTCCACAAGAAGAGCTGCGAGGTCGCAGACAACATCGCGACCAAGCACGGCGACTGGGTGGTCGTTCCTCTCTGGGAGACCACAGGCGCGGACCAGTCCTTCCCTGTACGCCTTTCCCTCACCGGAATCGACCGTGTGGGCCTGCTGAACGACATCAGTTACGCTATATCCAATGTTATGGGCTTCAATATGCGCAAGGTCCATCTGGGCTCCGAAGGCGAACTCTTCAGCGGCTACATCGAGCTGCTCGTGAAGGACAAGAAAGTCCTGGATGAACTGATTTCCAAACTCTCAGCCATACAAGGCCTGCAGAGCATACTCAGAACCGACATATAATGAAAATCACACGATACTTACCTCTTCTGCTCCCGCTGGGGCTGCTTGCGGCTTCCGTAATGCTTTCACACTCCTGCGCGAACACCACCCAGGCTCCTACAGGCGGTGACAAGGACACGATTCCTCCGGTAATCGTCAAGATCTCCCCTGCGGCTATGAGCACGAACGTGCCGACCGAGGGCGTCTCATTCATCTTCACCTTCGATGAATACGTGAAGATAAAGACCGCCACGAACATCATCATATCCCCACCTCAGGCCAAGCCTCCGAAGTCAAAAATCAAAGGCAAGTCGGTGATAGTGACTCCAGAGGAGCCGCTGCTGCCGAACACGACCTATGTCATCGGACTTGCGGGCGCCATCGAGGACAACAACGAGGGCAATGCCTTCCCGGGCTATGACTACGTTTTCTCCACAGGCGACACCGTGGACAGCCTCTTCCTTACCGGTACCGTGCTGGACTGCAGCACTTTGGCTCCGGTGAGCGGGGCGACTGTGATGCTCTACAAGGACCACGCGGATTCCGCGGTATTCAAGTCCCGCCCTTATATGGCCACCAAGACCGATGCCTGGGGCTATTTCAGTCTCCGCAACATCCAGGATACGCTCTACCGCATCTACGCGGTCACGGACGCGAACAACAACAGCCTCTATGACTCCGACGGCACCGAGAACATCGCCTTCGTGGATTCGCTGATCAGACCGGTTTCCGTAGTGCGCGACACTCTGCCGGAACTGCAGAAATACGATGCGAAGGACACCCTGGCCTGCCAGTCCAGAAAGTCTGAATACGAACTGCTCTCTTTCCGCGAGAAACCGAGCAAGCAGATGATAATGAACAAGAAGCGCATTGACCGCAGGTCGGCTTACATCACGTTTATGGCGCCTGAAGCGCACATCGACACGCTCTGGATAAGCGGCATCCCGTCCGCGAACATCATCTCGCAGTTCAATGTAGAAAGGGATTCGCTCGAGCTCTGGGTGAACGACCGCCGACGTATGCCGGACACGCTGAAGCTTTTCGTAAATTATAGAAAGACAGACACTTTGGGACAGCTTGTGAGTGAGACAGAGCGCGTAAACCTGGCGTTTGAGCAGGAGCAGATAAACGCCGAGAAGAGGGCCCGCAAGGAGATCAAGCACGATGACACCACCTGCGTGTTCACCCTGAAGGCCGAGCCTGAGACAGTCGAGCAGGTCGGCTACCAGTTCGAGTTCAAATTCCCGATCATAAACGAGTCCTTCGATTCGCTGAAATTCATCGCCGTGAACCCGAAGCAGCAGGAGTCCCCCGCCAAGTTCACCCTTGTCCCGGACAGCCTGAACATCCGCCGATACGCAGTCGTGCCGGCCGAGAAGTTCCTGGAGGGCTACGAGTACATTCTGAAGGTTCCTCACCGTGCATTCCGCGACATCAACGGCTTCTACAGCGACAGCACCCAGGTCAAGGTCTCGCTGCCGACTGACGACAAGCTCTGTCTGCTGACACTGAATATGACCGGCATCAGCAAGAAATACATCGTGGAGATAATGGACGAAAAGAAGTCCCAGACGGTGAGAACCAAGATCATAGACAGCGACTCCGTCCTGGAGTTCCCGTATATGAAGGCCGGAAAATACCATATCCGCATCACCGAGGACGTGAACCGCAACACCATCGTGGACACGGGGTCGCTTCTGATGCATCGCCAGCCCGAGAAGGTTATCTTCCTGAAATTCAATGAGAATGACGATATTCTCGAGCTTAAGGAGAGCACAGACATCACCCAGGACGTAAACATCGCAGAACTGTTCAAATGATGAAGAAGAGTTTGTTAACCATACTGCTGATCGTCTCTGCGACAGCAACTTACGCTCAGGTGCAGTCCGACTCGCTCCGACTCGGATCCTCCGTTGCGCCCTCAGACAGCGTCATCGTCGTCTTTCCCGCAGATTCCCTTTCGCGGCCTTCGGCCAATGAGGACCTTTCCTCTGCGCGTAAATCGCGCAAAATCAAGGTGGAACGGCCCGCTGAATGGACTGACGACTTCCTGGATACCGTGGATGCGAAGAAGGCTTTCGTAATGAACGATTATTCTATGGTGGGAATCCATTACGGAGTAAGTTTCAACCAGATGTATTTCAGTCCCCAGTATCCGCAGACATATCTCTTCAACCCTGAGTATTACGGAATTACCATCTCGAAATACGGGAAACTTTTCAATATGTACCCTAATTTCGGTCTTGAGGCCGGAATCTTCTACGGGCACGAGGGCTACAAGTTCAAGGTGAACCAGGCTACCGGCTCCGTCGCCACCATCCGCGGCGCTGAAGAATGCCGTTTCACCGTGGTGGAAGTGCCGGTTATGGCCGCTATGCATATAGATACCAAATATTTCAAGCTTGTCGGCAATCTGGGCATCTATGGCGGTTACAGACTCACGGCGGAGAGGTCCGGCGAGAATCTGAACGATGATTTCCGCGAGGGTTTCATCGAGAATATGGACAGGCGTCTGGATTACGGTCTTCGCGGCGCCCTGGGTTTCGGTCTGGTGTTCACTCCGATAGAGTTCCACATCAAGGCCAATATCCGTTACGGCTGGGGAACCATTTTCGAGCCGGACTGGTACAGCGAGTATTATTACCGCTTCGCCTATCCTTTCGACATTATGGTCACTGGAAGTCTTTATATTCAGCTCTCCAAGCGTACGGGCAAGACCAAGTCCGTACTGAGAAAGGAGGCTCACAGTATAGTATATGGCACAGGAGAGAATTAAAACATTGACCGTCAAGGTCGGAAATGTTCTTATCGGCGGCGGAAACCCCATCGTGGTCCAGACTATGTGCAACACGCACACGAATGATGTGGAAGCGACTGTCGCTCAATGCCTCGGGCTCGCCGCCGCGGGGGCTCAGATCATACGTATCACGGTGCCGGGGCCTGCGGAGGTGGAGTGTATGAAGCAGATTCACGAGCGTCTTCGCGCCGCCGGGGTGGATACGCCTCTGGTGGCGGACATTCATTTCTCGGCCGAGACTGCCATCGCTGTGGCGCCTTATGTGGAGAAGGTCCGGATCAATCCGGGCAATTTCCACAGGGATCACGAGCAGGCGAAGCTGCGTCTTGCTGAGCTCATCAAGG
>CAVCSJ010000124.1:0-5321 GCA_963604895.1 bacterium | reverse complement strand
CGAACGCCTACACCCTGAACATCACCGACGAGGCTTCGCTCGAAGGCCTTCCTGAGTACGCCCGCGAGGCGGCCGCCGAAGCGGCCAATTCCAAAGGCCAGCAGGGCTGGACTTTCGACCTTTCGGCCCCGAGCTATTCCGCCCTTCTCAAATACAGCCCGAAACGCGAGCTGAGAAAGCAGATCTGGATGGCCTATAACACCCGCGCCACGGAAGGGGAGAACAGCAACCTCGAACTCTGCCGTCAGATAGCGGAAAAACGCCTTCAGATAGCCAATATCCTCGGCTATGAGACCTATGCCGATTATGCCCTCGAGGAACGTATGGCCAAGACCCCGGAGACTGTGAACAATTTCATTCAGCAGCTTCTGGAGCCATCCCTGCCTGCGGCCCGCGAAGAGGTGAAGGAACTTCTCGCCTATGCTCAGGCAAACGGATTCGAAGACTCGGAAATCCAGCCTTGGGACTTCTCCTACTGGTCCGAGAAACTGATGAACGAGAAATATTCCATCAATGACGAGCAGCTCAAGCCTTACTTCCGTCTGGAGAACTGCATCGCCGCCGCCTTCGACCTGGCGAACCGTCTGTATGGACTGAAGTTCGAGGAGTGTAGCGACATCCCAGGCTATCATCCTGATGTAAAAGTCTATGATGTAAAGGATTCCACAGGCCGCCATATGGCCCTCTACTATGCCGACTTCTTCCCTCGCGACAGCAAGAGGGGCGGAGCCTGGATGACCGAATTCCGCGGCCAGAGCATCGTGAACGGTGAAGAGAAACGCCCGCTGATCAGTATGGTCACGAATTTCTCCAAGCCTGCCGCCGGCAAGCCTGCTCTTCTGACCCACGACGAACTCACGACCCTCCTGCACGAATTCGGCCACTGCCTGCACGGAATATTGGCCGAAGGCCGCTATGGCTCGCTGACGGGAACGAACGTGTCTCGCGACTTCGTCGAGCTGCCTTCGCAGATTATGGAGAACTGGGCCTTCGAGCCGGAGTTCCTCGACACCTTCGCGCGCCACTACGAAACCGGCGAGGTGCTTCCTGACAGCCTCATTCAGAAGATTGTGGCCGCGAAGAACTATCACGCCGCCTACGCGCAGGTACGCCAGCTGCAGTTCGGCATCCTCGATATGGCCTGGCATTATCAGAAACAGATGACCACGATGGGTACGATAGAGTTCGAAAAGGCCGCGCTCAAGTCTTCGAACGTGATTCCGTCCATCCCGCAGGCCTGCACGTCCACAAGCTTCAGCCACATCTTCTCGGGCGGCTACAGCGCGGGATATTATTCCTACAAATGGTCCGAGGTTCTGGAGGCCGACGCGTTCAGCCTCTTCAAGGAGAAGGGCATCTTCAATACCGAAGTCTCCCACTCCTTCCGCGACAATATCCTCTCGCGCGGCAGCAGCGAGGACGAGGCAGTGATGTACCGCAACTTCCGCGGTCACGACCCTCAGCCGGAGGCTCTGCTGGAGAAACTCGGCATCACGGCCGTCAGCAGATAAATAGAATCAAATAGTTTTTATAATCAATATGTTACGTAAAATCAGAATCGCGCTTGCCGCCATCTTTTTCCTCGGCATCACTCTTCTTCTCATCGGAATCGGAGAGCAGTGGTGGGGCTGGATGGCGAAACTGCAGTTCCTGCCGGCCTGTCTGGCATTGAACCTTGCGGTAATCATCGGAGTGCTCGTGGTTACCGTGCTGCTCGGCCGAGTGTATTGCTCGTTCATCTGCCCTCTGGGAATCCTTCAGGATCTCATCATCCGGCTCCGTCGTGCGACCGGAAAGAAGAACGCGAAGAAATTCTCCTTCCACAAGGCCGGAGTCCTTCGCTACATCGTCCTGGTGGCATTCATCGCCTGCCTGGTCGCCGACCTTCAGTTCATCGTGGCCCTCATCGCTCCGTACAGTGCATACGGCCGTATGATTTCCAGCCTCGTGCATCCTCACGGCTGGCTGGTTCCTACCGTCGCCGGCGTGACTTTCGTTCTGATTTTCATCCTCGCGTGGACCTCAGGACGTGCCTGGTGCAATGAAATCTGCCCTGTAGGCACCACTCTGGGCCTGTTCTCCCGCTTTTCCATCTTCGGAGTGCGCATCGACGAGAGCAAGTGCGTGGGCTGCAAACTCTGCGAAAAGTCCTGCAAATGCTCCTGCATCGACGTGGACAGCCACAGCGTCGACCGCTCCCGCTGCGTAGTTTGCCTCGACTGTATCGGAAAGTGCAGGAAGGGAGCCATCAGCTACGGCCTGAAGAAGCGCAAGCCGGCTCCTGCGGCCGCTGACGCGTCCAATGTCGATACTTCCCGCCGTGCCTTTATGGTTGCTGGCGCAATGCTCGGAACTTCAGCCCTTATGAAGGCTCAGACCAAGCTCGACGGAGGCTTTGCCGATGTAATCCCTAAGCAGACTCACGAGCGTGACCAGAGGCTCACCCCTCCGGGCTCCAAGGGCGAGAAGGAATTCTATTCCCGCTGCACCGCCTGCCAGCTCTGCGTGTCGAACTGCCCTAATGACGTCCTGCGTCCTTCCACTGACCTGGAGCACCTTATGCAGCCTCAGATGGGCTTCGAAAAGGGCTTCTGCCGCCCTGAGTGCACGACCTGTTCACAGGTCTGCCCTGCGGGCGCCATCACCGCCATCACTCCTGAGGAGAAGACGGCCATCCATATCGGTCACGCCGTCATAGATTACACTCTCTGCGTCAATGAGACAGGCGGAACCTGCCGCAGTTGCGGTTCCCACTGCCCTGCAGGGGCTATCAGTTATGTAGCCAAGAATCCTGACGATCCTCAGTCGGCGCGTATCCCTACCGTTCACGAAGACAGCTGCATCGGCTGCGGCAAATGTGAATATCTCTGTCCATCGAGACCGATTTCCGCCATCCACGTGGAGGGCTATACAGACCATATAATCAGCTAAGCCTTATGAGTAAAAATATATCAAGAAGGGAATTTGTGAAGGATGCCGGAATCGGAGCGGCCGCTCTCGCGGCCGTCGCGGCCTGCGGCCGCGGGACAGTCAAATCCTCCGCCACGGCTGCAGATGAGGGTCCTGAAGAGATGCCTCTGCGCACCAACCCGAAAGACGGAGACAAGGTGTCCCTGCTCGGCTACGGCTGTATGCGCTGGCCGATGATAAAGGATGAGAATGGCAAGGACATCATAGACCAGGCCAAGGTGGATGAGATGATAGATTATGCCATCGCCCACGGAGTCAATTATTTCGACTCGTCACCTGTCTATCTTCAGGGCCAGAGCGAGGAGGCAACCGGCAAGTCTCTGAGCCGCTATCCGCGTGAGAGTTACTTCGTGGCCACCAAACTTTCGAACTTCGGTGACCCGTCCCGCGAGGAGGCGATGAGGATGTACAAGGCTTCGTTCGAGTATTTCCGTACTGACTATATAGACTACTATCTTCTTCATTCTCTGAGCGATGCACAGGTTTTCAAGGCTCGCTACGTGGATAACGGGATGATAGATTTCCTTCTGAAGGAGCGTGAGGCGGGACGCATCAGAAATCTCGGTTTCTCTTTCCACGGCCCTCAGGAGGGTTTCGATTCCCTTATGGAGGAGCACGAGAAATACCATTTCGATTTCGTGCAGATCCAGATGAACTATGTGGACTGGAACCATTCAGGCGGACGTGACACCGATGCGAGCTATCTTTATGGGGAGCTTACCAAGCGTAATATCCCTGTCGTGATTATGGAGCCGCTTCTGGGCGGTCAGCTTGCCAGTGTACCGCGTGCGATTGCCGATATGTTGAAGGAGAGGGAGCCGTCGAAGTCTGTGGCTTCCTGGGCCTTCCGTTTCTGCGGAACACATCCCGGAGTCTTCACGGTGCTCAGCGGTATGACCTATCTGGATCATCTGAAGGACAATCTCGACACTTTCCTGCATTTCAAGCCTCTGAGCGAGGATGAACTTGCTATGCTGGAGTCAGCCGCGGGTATGATCCGCGACTATCCTCTGGTGCCTTGTACGGGCTGCCAATACTGTATGCCTTGCCCTTACGGCATCGATATTCCGGGCATTTTCCGTCATTACAACGGCTGTGTGAATGACGGTATGATTGCGGAGAGTACCGAGCAGAAGGATTTCAAGAAGCTGAAGCGCAAGTACCTGACTTCTTATGACAAGGCTATCGAGTCGGTCCGTCAGGCTGACCATTGCGTGACCTGCGGCGAGTGCGTGAGCCATTGCCCTCAGCACATCCGCATTCCGCAGCAGCTCCGCCGCATCGATAATTATATCGAAAATCTTAAGCAGGAGACGCTGTAATTTATTTAACAGGATCGAGGAGAATCAGGACAGGAGCGGGGTGATTGAGTGTGAGGGTGACGGAAGAGCCGAGGGCGCGGTTCAGCGTGGCCTTCCACCAATTGTCGAAAACGACGTTGTCAGTACGCCAGGCGAGACCTTCGGAATGCATCTTGAGGGTGTTGTCAGGCGAGAAAAGTGAAACCTTCTGCCCGGGGGTGACAGAAAACTCTACCCTGTCGGAAAGCACAGCGAACGCCTCGCTGTAATCTGAAACCATCCTTACGCGAATCCCGCGTGCGTAAAGTCCTGACTCCTTCTCGTATTCCATCAGAAGCGACAGATTCCCTATGGTGTGCGCCTCACTGCGTCCTGAGGCCCCCAGAATCCATATTTCAGATACGTCCGGCCAGGCGGAGAGCGCATAATGAAGCGCCTTTGTCTGGTCGTTCGTCTCCTGGTCGGCGCTGCGCACAACCTTTCCGGAATAGCGCTCCAGAGCACTCCCGGATACCGAATCCATATCCCCTATTACTACAGAAGGCGTGATTCCCTTTCGAAGAAGAGTGTTGAGAGCCCCGTCACAGCACACAATGCAATCCGCCGAAGCGAGCAGCTCCAACGGCCTGCGCGAGCGGGGGAACTGCCCGTTGCAGACTATTGCCACGCGAGTCCCCATCAGACGCGGGTTTTGGCAATTTCGGCCTTGGAAGTGCCTGCAGAGCAGGTGTAAGAGGAAGGCTCACGGAAGCCCAGAAGGAAAGTCTTCACATCCATCCTCTTCTTGCCGGCGAGCTGAAGTTCACGGATCTCCACGGCGCCGTCCGAAGTGCCCACCGCCAGCCAGCTCTTGCCGTCGGATGCGATCTGCCCGACTTTAAGGCCTTCGGCCAATCCGGCATTGGACGCGGAGGCTTCCGCGGCCGAGAAGATCTTCACCTGCTGCGCGGTTCCGTCTGCCGAGACGAACTCGGTGTAGGCTGTCGGATACGGGCTAAGACCGCGTATGAGGTTGAGAATGTTGCGGGTAGTGTCGCTCCAGTCGATGTG
>CAVCSJ010000123.1:0-5349 GCA_963604895.1 bacterium | reverse complement strand
GAACCGCGACTTCTCCGAACGGAAGAAGTACAATGCTGTCAACCCAGTCACGGCGGAGGGCTTCCTTCATCTCGTCACTCTGTGTTTCGAAGATGTTCTTCGGAGCCGAAATGCCAGCGAACTTTCCGGAATTGCTGAAATCTTCCAGGCAGTGGCCAAGGCATATGTCAAATGCCGATTTTCCTCCGGAATATCCGAGATATGTGGAAATTACATAATCCGCCTTTACTCCGTTCAGCCATTTCGTCGAATCCCTACGGGCGATATTGAAGCCTTTCTGGCCTGAACCGTAACAGAGCAGACGGGCTACGGCAAGAAGTTTTTCGTTATCATCCCCATCGGCATAAAGTTTTTCTCCCGCTCCAATCATCGCTCCGGCAAGACAACACCCGGCGAAAGGATTGTAAACAGTCCCCTCCCCGTCATAGCGCAGCAAAGCGCGCAGGGCCTGTGCCACTGCGATGCGGGGACGCCTGGGCTGAATTCCGGACTTCTCCAGAATTATATTGGCCAGATACAGGAACGCGTGCTGCAACCATTCAGCCGGAGCCTCGATCAGCTGCTCCGCGAGCAGGACTGTTGCATACTGACGTTGAGCCTCATCACTTTCGAAGCTGCTGCTGTGGCGGGTAAGAATTCCCTTGCGATGATGATATTCCTTCACCACTGTATCAGTGTCATACACACGGAAAGTATCATAAATCTCCCTGATTTCAGATGGGATATCGCCGACAACACTGATAACTCCGACACCTTCTTCCGCAACTGCCTTCAGTTGCTTCTTCAGTGCAGAGTTCAGTTTAACCCATTCATATTCCTTTATTTTGTCAATATCCAGCGAAGCGAATACAGTTCCTTCCCTATCCTCCACGGAAAGCTTACCCTGAGCCGCAAGAGCGAGCATAAGGAGAGGCATCAAAGTATCAGGATTATACTGATAGTAAACATTTATGGAATTTACCAGAAACTTCTGGTCTATTCTTGATGAGAGTGTCATTTTCAGATATGATTTAACTGTTACTATATCCCGAATCCGCCGTTGCTTCCGCCGACGTTCTCATTATACCAGTTCTTTCGCCTGAGCCAGGTGAATCCCTCGTTTCGGGAGATGACCGCCAGATCGACCAATCCGCCCACGCCTTCTTGGGCAAATGTGAGAATTCTATGGAATCCCGTAAGACTGATAAGGCTGTCAGCCAATCTTGCCATTTCCTCGAGTCCGTATCTTTCCAGAGCCTTCTGCCATTCCCGCCAATTGGCGCCCACCATTCGCAGAAGGTCTTTTTTAAATTTCTCGTGAAGATTCTCGCAATCAAATTGACAATCATTCATAAGATCCATAAATTCGAAATCGATTCCTTCCGAAAATGGATCCATATCGAGCACGTCGGAGTTATACGGATTTGTTATGGATTTCAAATTGAGGGCTCTATAATACCAATCCTCATAAATTCCTTCTACCAGTGATTTTATCACATCTGTCTGGGCAAACGGGCAGATTGCCACAGGATTCTTGTCACTTATGCAGATTATGTCCTTGGAATCAATCGTGTAATTCACCCTGCAGTCATATCCCTCAACCACTTCTGCCGAAACCAGTGAAGGATACTTCTGATCCTTTCCATACCCGGTAAACACCAGAGTCGCAGAATTATCGTCATCAATTCTGGAGCCCAGAACAGTCAGAAGGGTATCTTCAAAGACAGGGCGTATTGCATCCAAGACATCTTTCGGGTAGCGGTTCCGGAAACGGGGCAAATCAGCGTCAGTAGTTTTTCCTTCAAAGAAGCCGTCGAGAACTTCTGAAGAAGATTTTCTGAATTCTTCTATGGTGTACCCTTCAAACTGGGGGCTGTGGACTTGTTTCGAATATTTCTTTGCGATATTGCGTAGATTGCGGATAAACTTCTTCCTGAATGCGGCAGGGCGGAGCAGAGAGCCATCATCCCGCCGCTCATTATCATCAGACTGCGAAAGTTCGTCTACTGCATTGTTAAAAACCCACGTCGCGAGGTGTTTCAGGAATATGTCACAGGCACTACTGCACCAGAACACTGATGTATCTGCGACATAATCGAAAAAATCCCTGGCCAGTTCCTCAACGGTCGAGTGGTGAATTTTCCCCCGCTGCTGCCGATATCTTCTGGCTATCACTTCCCAGGGAACAGAAAGGAATTCCGCATTGCCGGCAAGCATTACGGTTATGGGGTCCACTTCGCTGAGTCGAACCATCTTGTCCCCATTTTTGGTCACTTTTTCTACCGAATAAAGGCCATTCGCTTTGTGACCACGTCTGGTAACCGCGGAATCGGCCGCTATCGCAACTCCACGCTTATTGAGTATTCCGACTATTGATGTCATATTTCATTCCTCCTCATATAAAGACTATGCTTAATCCAGGTCAGACCTTCCGGGATAGTGATTACCGCTATTTCCTTTGTTTCTCCCGGCTTTCCGTGTGCACAGGCGCGAAGGTGATTGAGTTTGGCATTTGCGTTGACTATAGTCTCGACAGCCGTTATCATACCCTCAATACTGAAGGAATTCACTCCCTGGGAAAGTTCTTTCAGAGAAGCATCTGTCGCATCATTGATCAATTCGGCGATTTCGTTCTCATAATCGTAAGCTTCCAGGCTTTCATTCACATACTTCTCGTATCTGGTTCCCTTACATTTCTCCGACACGATACGGGAATATTCCTTCCATATTTCAATGTATCTGTCATAGAAAAAGCGACGTGTCTTGGCGGTGGTGCCATATAACAGAGTGGAGACACTCTCAAAGTCGCCCAGAAAATGGAAGAGTGTCGGATTCTCCTGAGATACCTGACGCACGGAGATTTCCTCAAGCCCAAGTACGCCATTCTCTCTGACAATGACATTCACATCACATACTGACGGGAAAATATCCTCTGAACCAAACCCTAGAAGTATGATATCGGAGTCGCTGACGGTAAGTTTCCTCCACTTTCCGTCAGCTGGAACAGTTGACAGAAACGAATCAAAATCAGACACATAGTCACAGAAATGTGCACGAAGCTTCGGAGCAATGGAGGCTTTGTATGATTCTATGATTTCACTCCAGGGAATCTGGGATGCAGGATTTACCGCCAATGCCAGGGGCAAGTCCCTGGACAACTGGTGGATGGTATGGTCTGTGTCGGCGGCGCAGGCAATCCCGGCCTTGCTGAACAGCGCAAAAAACGAAGGACTCATTTGTTTATGGTGGTTATCAGATGAATTTGTGTGTTATTAATGTATGTACTCAAGCAAAGTTATCACATTTAATTCAAAACTCAAAGATAAGCTTTGACTTCCTGCCGGCGACAATCAGTTGGAGAAAATGAAAAGAATTGCCTCACCCGATGATGTGACTTTTGATGTAATTTTGCAGGAATTGTGTATCTTTACGAAAATTTGGAAAATTTCTCCGGTACCGATTATTTAACCTTAAAAATAACAAACCATGAAGTACATTTTATATCTGGTTATCGGCCTCCTTCTGTGCACTCCTTGTGTGGCACAGAACTGGGGTTCAGTTGTGAAGAAAGGCGTAAAAAGCATCTCCAGCGCCGTGAGCAAAATCGGCAAGAAAGTGACCCTTGAATCACTCCCCGCCAATCTCGAGGAACTTCAGGCGATGCCTGGCGCCGATCTCACCGATGAGTACACCGTAGCGGCACTTGCCGTCGCTGTGCTCTGCAATTACGAGAACGATCCGGACGAGACCTACCGTATGATGGATTTTCTGCGCGGCCCGCAGCCGATGAACGGAGTCGACAAGCAGTTCATCCGCGACCGTCTGAATGGCCGCGGCTATATCATCCGCTCGTATCTTAAAGGCACATCGCCTGACAATAACTACACTCCAGCCGAGCCTTATGTCGTGGAGATAAGCGAAAACAGCTACTCGCGCACCGAAGAAGGTTATGTGAAACTGTTCTTAAAATCATCGGGAGCCGACAGTCCGCGTCCGATAATACTCCGAAAGAAAGCGAGTACGGGACAGTGGTTCGTATGGCAGGTTTCTTTTCTTTCAGATATCCGGAAGCCTAAGGAGGCCGACCCTTGGTCATAAGACGGGCCGCGGGCCGTGCGTCTTATGACACCAGCATCAGAAAATACATAACATGCTCATCTGGAACCCCTGGCACGGCTGCCACAAGGTCAGCGAAGGCTGCCTGCACTGCTATATGTACTTCCTCGACTCGAAGAGGAACATCGACACTTCGCGCGTCTTCCGCACGGAGAACTTCGACCTGCCGCTGCAGCGCCGCCGCGACGGAAGTTTCAGAATCAGACCAGGTTCCACGATTCAGGTCGGCCTCTCCACGGACTTCTTCGTCGAGGAGGCGGACGCGTGGCGGAACGAAGCCTGGGAGATTATAAAGCAGCGCCCGGACGTGTTCTTCCAGTTGCTGACCAAGCGCCCGCAGAGGTTCGCGACCTGCCTGCCGCGCGACTGGGGCGAGGGCTACGAGAACGTGATGCTCAGCGTCACCGCCGAGAACCAGAGGCGGGCAGACGAGCGTCTGCCAATCCTTCTCTCCACTCCCGCCCGCCACCGCGGTTTCATGTCGGCCCCGTTCATCGGTCCTGTCGATGCAGCGAAGTACCTCGCCTCCGGCCTCATCGAGCAGGTGCTCTGCGGCGGCGAGAACTACGACGGCGCGCGGGCCTGCCACTACGAATGGGTCCGGTCGCTAAGCGACCAATGCCGGACCTACGATGTTACCTTCGATTTCTTCGAGACTGGCACCGTGTTCGTGAAGGACGGAAAGACCTACCATATCCCGAGCAAACGCATCCAGAGCCAGCAGGCCTTCCGTTCCGGACTCAGTTATCAGGGCCGAAAAGTCCCCCGCCGGCTTTATATGCCAGAAGGCTCCCTTTTCGGTCAGGAAGTCCCGGAATCCGAGCCGCATTTCCGTGACATCTGCGCCACCTGCGGGACAAGGATGACCTGCAGCGGCTGCAGCGACTGCGGCGCCTGCGGGCGGAATCCGGAAGTGTTCAGCAAGACCTTCTAAAATTCGAAATGTGTAAATTTTGGGTAATCTGGTATATAGTTCCCCAAAATTTCCCCTCCTATCGGAAAGATTTCTTAAAAGTTTCCGTGGTTTACGGAAACTTTTTATGTTTTTGCATTGACTAATGATAAAATAAGAGACGCGGATTATGCTTAAAGATGTCATTAAAAATCTTATCTTACTAAAACAGAGCGAAATACCCTTTGATATCATCAGACGTAATCTGGAATTACCACTTAATCGGAAAAAGATAATCACCATCTCAGGAGTTCGCAGATGCGGAAAATCTTCGATGATGTCGCTGGTAATCAATTCACTTG
>CAVCSJ010000122.1:0-5359 GCA_963604895.1 bacterium | reverse complement strand
TGCTGGCTTTTCTCCGGCCTCAACGTGCTGCGTGCCAAGATGATAAGCACTCACGACCTGGGTGAGTTCTCCTTCTCCCAGAATTATGTCTTCTTTTATGACCAGCTCGAGAAGGCCAATCTTTTCCTGGAGGCCATCATCCGCACCCGCACTCTTCCGATGAGTGACAGGACCGTGGACTGGCTTTTCTCGAATCCTCTGAGCGACGGCGGCCAGTTCACCGGAATCTCGGACCTTGTGACCAAATACGGTCTGGTTCCTTCTTCCGTAATGCCTGAAACTCTCTGTGCGAACAGCACTTCGAATATGGCAACCCAGCTCAAGACCCTCCTTCGTCAGGACGGTCTGGCCCTGCGCGCTGCCGGCAAGAAAGCCGATCTGAACGCGATGAAGACCGATATGCTGAAGGATGTATACCGCATTCTCTGCCTCTGCCTTGGCGAACCGCCTACCGAGTTCGAGTGGACCAGATACAATTCCAAGAACGAGTTCGTCAGCTGCAAGACCTACACTCCGAAGTCCTTCTACGACGAGTTCGTGGGCGCCGACCTGCAGAACAATTACGTGATGCTTATGAACGACCCGTCCCGCGAATACGGCAAGGTCTATGAAATCGAGTATGACCGTCACGTGTTCAACGGGCATAACTGGCTGTATGTCAATCTCCCTGTAGAGAGAATCAAGGAGGTCGCCATCGCTTCCATCAAGGATGACACCGCGATGTATTTCTCCTGCGACGTGGCCAAGTGCCTGAACCGCAGCAAGGGTGTCGCCGACCTGAACAATTACGATTACGAATCCCTTCTCGGCGTTCAGTTCACGATGGACAAGAAGGAGAGAATCCTCACTCACGCTAGCGGCTCCTCCCACGCGATGACTCTCAAGGCCGTGGATATCAATGCCGAGGGAAAGCCTGTAAAGTGGATGGTGGAGAACAGCTGGGGCGCAGCCTCCGGCTACAAGGGCAACATCATTATGACCGACCGCTGGTTCGACGAGTATATGTTCCGCGTTGTCGCCGAGAAGAAGTACGTTCCAGCCGACATTCTGAAGATGCTCGACCAGGAGCCGATCAAGCTCCCCGCCTGGGACCCGATGTTCCTGCCTGAGGAGTAGAAAATGAAATTGGACGGCCCGCCGGGCCGTCCAATTTCGTATTAAGCGCGAAAGCGACTAGTAAGACTGTGCGATGGCGATGAAGTCGTCTGCCTTGAGGGCTGCGCCGCCGATGAGGCCGCCGTCGATGTCCGGCTGGGAGAAGAGCTCCTTCGCGTTCGATGGCTTGCAGCTGCCGCCGTAGAGGATAGTTGTATCCTCGGCTACCTGTGCGCCGAACTTGTCAGCGAGCACTTTGCGGATGCAGGCGTGGATTTCCTCAGCCTGGGCGGAAGTAGCGGTCTTGCCGGTACCGATGGCCCATACTGGCTCGTAAGCGACAACGATGTTCTTCATATCCTCAGCGGTGAACTGGTAGAGAACGTTCTGAATCTGCTCTGTGCAGACCTCGAAATGTCTGCCGGCCTCACGCTCCTGCAGGTTCTCACCTACGCAGAGAATGACCTTCAGACCGTTTGCGAGAGCGAGCTTGGTCTTCTCGACGAGCTTGGCATCGGTCTCACCGTAATACTGACGGCGCTCTGAATGTCCGAGGATAGTGTATTCGCAACCTACGGAAGCGAGCATTGCGGCGGAAATCTCACCTGTGTATGCACCCTTCTCCATATCTGCGCAGTTCTCAGCTGAAAGGCTTACTGCAGAACCCTTTACGACCTCAGCTACAGGATAGAGGTGTGTAAAAGGAGTGGCGATGATAAGTTTAACATCAGATGGAACTTCTGCAGAGCGTGCAACGACTGCCTTTGCAAGTTCGATTCCTTCCGGAACTGTAGTGTTCATCTTCCAGTTACCAGCAACAATTTTCTTTCTCATAATAGTATCTATTTAATTACCTTTCGTTTGGACAGAGTGCAGAGAGTTTCGGAGGCTCGGGGACTGCACTGTTTTTTCGCGGCGCAAATATACGGATAATTCTGAAATTATTGACTACCTTTGTGAGTTGTAAAATATGTAAAACACCGATGAAGAATTTTGTAGAGGAATTGAAATGGAGAGGCATGATCCACGACATCATGCCGGGAACTGAAGAAGAACTTATGAAAGGCCCTGCAGCCGCCTATGTGGGAATCGATCCTACCGGAGACTCACTGCATATCGGGCACCTTGTCAGCATAATGATACTCAAGCACTTCCAGAGCTGCGGCCACAAGCCTTACGCCCTCGTGGGAGGCGCCACGGGAATGATCGGCGACCCTTCGATGAAGAGCGCCGAGCGCAATCTTCTCGACGAGAAGACCCTCGCCCACAATGTATCCTGCATCAAGGCCCAGCTTTCCAGGTTCCTGGATTTCAACTCCGACGCACCGAACAAGGCCGAACTCGTGAACAACTACGACTGGATGAAGGATTACACTTTCATCAATTTCACCCGCGATATCGGCAAGCTCATCACCGTAAACTATATGATGAGCAAAGACTCTGTCCGCAAGCGTCTGAGCCGTGACTCCAGCGAAGGTATGTCATTCACCGAATTCACTTACCAGCTGCTTCAGGGCTACGATTTCCTTTATCTTTACGAGCACAAGAACGTGAAGCTTCAGCTCGGCGGAGCCGACCAGTGGGGCAACATCACCACCGGTACCGAACTCATCCGCCGCGTGCTCGGCAAGGAGGCTTACGCCCTCACCTGTCCGCTCATCACCAAGGCTGACGGCGGCAAGTTCGGAAAGACCGAGAAGGGCAACATCTGGCTCGACCCTGAGCGCACCAGCCCTTACCAGTTCTATCAGTTCTGGCTCAATGTAAGTGACGAAGACGCAGAGCGTTACATCAAGATATTCACAATGCTGGACCGCGAGACCATCGAGGCTGCCATCGCAGAGCAGAGAGAGGACCCGGGTCGCAGAACCCTCCAGAAGCTTCTCGCCAAGGAAGTTACGGTTATGGTTCACGGAGAGGCCGAGTATGAGAAGGCTCTCAGCGCATCCCAGATGCTCTTCTCGAACTGCACTTCCGACGCCCTCAAGGCTCTCGACGAGCGCACGTTCCTTGACGTGTTCGACGGCGTTCCTACCTTCGAAATCCAGCGCAGCTCCCTTCCTATGGGCATTCTGGACGCGCTCGCAGTGGAGACCGCAGTCTTCCCTTCGAAGGCCGAGGCCCGCAAGATGCTCCAGGGAAACGGCGTGAGCATCAACAAGGAGAAGGTTACAGACGTGAACCGCCAGCTCACCGAAGATGACATCATCGACGGCAAGTACATCCTCGCCCAGCGCGGAAAAAAGAACTATTATATCATCATAGTCAAGTAGTTATGGACAAGCCAGCAAGCACGAGACAGCTCAAGGTCGCCCGCGAGATCCAGCGTGATATGGCTGAGATCCTGCGCAGCAAGGGTATGGCCGCCTTCGGCGGCGCAATGGTGACGGTCAGCGAGGTTCGTGTGAGTCCGGACCTTTCCATCGCCAAGACATATGTAAGCATCTTCCCTTCGTCAAAGGCTGAAGAGGTGATGAAAATTCTCAACGACAATCTCAAGTCTCTTCGCGGGGAGCTCGGCCACAAGGTCGGAGCGCAGCTGCGCATAGTTCCGGAAATCGACTTCTATCTGGACAGCACTCTGGACTACGCCGAGCATATTGACGAACTCTTGAAGAAATAGGGTATGAATCTGCCGCTGTACTTCGCCCGCAGATACCTTTTCGCCCGCAAATCGCACAATGTGATCAATATCATTTCCGCGATTTCGGCGATAGGAATGGCGTTCGGTACGGCGGCGCTCATTATTATCCTTTCAGTATACAACGGCTTCGACGCCCTGGTTTCCAATTCTTTAAGCGATCTGGACCCGGACTGCCTCCTGACAAGCCGCAGCGGGCGCGTGTTCACTCCGAGCGACAGCCTTCTGACCGCCCTGGGGAGCGACTCCCGCGTGCTCAGCGTGGAGAAAGTGCTGAAGGACAGGGTGTTCGCGACATACGAAGAGCGTCAGGGCGTGGCGGTGGCCAAGGGCGTGGAGCCCGCCTCCGAGCGGACTTCGCCGCTTCGCGGTCACGTGACCTCCGGTCAATACAGACTTCTTCACGGTGAGATACCCCAATGTGCAGTAGGCGCGGGGCTCGCCCGGACATTGGGTGTAAACCCGTCTTTTCTCGCTTCGCTGACTCTTTACTATCCCTCTCGCGACAGGAACATTTCCGCCGCGAATCCGCTCGCTTCGGTGGAGTCCGTGTCGATGCGGCCGAGCTGCACTTTCTCCGTGAGTCAGGATGTGGACAACTCTCTGATAATCCTTCCGATAGAGACTCTGCGCGAACTGCTGGGATACTCCGGCGACGAGGTTTCGGGCGTGGAGATCCGGCTGATGGACGGGCTTTCCAGACACGAAATAAAGAGTTTTGAAAAGCATTTGTCGGCCTCAATCGGGGAGGATTTCGAACTTCTGGACCGCTACCGCCAGAACGAGAGCATATTCAGGATGATGAAGTATGAAAAGGCAGCCATCTTCCTGATACTCATATTCATAATAATCATCATCGCCTTCAACATCTTCGGCTGTCTGACGATGCTCATCATCGAGAAGGAAGGCGACATCGCGACGCTGCGCAGTATGGGAGCCACTGACAGGACCATACACCGCATCTTCACGGTCGAGGGCTGGATGATATCGCTCCTGGGATTGGCCGCAGGCCTGCTCATCGGCGTCGCGTTCGCACTCATCCAGCAGCGCTTCGGCATCATCAAGATGCCGGGCGGCTTTATAACCAGCGCCTACCCTGTCATCCTTCAGCTGAGCGACATTCTCATAACCGTCCTGGGCGTCACCATCGTCGGCTACATCATCGCCTGGATCCCTTCGCGAAAAATCTGAGTCGCTTCGCGCTAGCAGAAACATTAAATTGGACGGCCCGGCATCTCGATGCACGGGGAGTAGTATTCTCGATAATAAACTGCCTAGTACAGCCGCACGAGGGCGAAGTCGCGGGACTTGACGGGGAGCTTCACCATTATGCGGCCCTCGGTCGGGCTGCAGCTGCCGGCGAGACCGCGGTATTCGACTGCCATCGCAGGAATGTAGACCGGAATCTCGGCGTCCTGCTGCGAGAAGTTGCAGACCACGAGCCAGGTACCCTTCTTCGAGCTTCGCAGGAATGCAAAGTGCCGGTCGGCATCGAATCCCGGAAGACCCTCACTGCAGTAACAGAGGTCGTAATTGGACGCGTCAGCGGCCGCGGTGGCGAGCTTCAGAACTGCGCGGTAGCGCGCAAGTGTCTCACGCTCAGCGGGCAGCAGCGCCCGCCCG
>CAVCSJ010000121.1:0-5386 GCA_963604895.1 bacterium | reverse complement strand
TGATCGGCCAATACGCGCACGGCAATGAGCCGAGTCACCACGTGGCATACCTCTATTCCTATGCCGGAAAGCCGTGGAAGACTCAGAAGCAGGTGCGCGAGATCCTCACGACACTCTATGACGCTTCGCCGGACGGACTCTGCGGCAACGATGACTGCGGCCAGATGTCAGCCTGGTACGTGATGAGCGCGGCAGGACTCTACAGCGTCACCCCGGGCAGCACCGAGTTCGTGCTCGGCTCGCCGCTCTTCGAAAAAGTGAAGTGGAATTTCGAGAACGGACGCAGCTTCGTCATCTCCGCGCAGACCCCTGACGGACAGACTCTTGACGCGTGCCCATACATTTCCCGAGCTTCGCTCAATGGAAACCCTTGCTCCCGATCCTATCTCGAGTTCCGGGACATTATCGGGGGAGGTACCCTTTCGCTTTCGATGCAGAGTGAACCCGACCTGAGTTTCGGTGCCGCCAGGGATGACCGGCCTCATTCCTGCATAGGCAAGACAGCTGTGGCGAATCCTGTATTCGTGATGGACAGCGATATGTTCGAGGACAGCGTAAGCGTGAGCATTTCCAACATTCCGTCGGGCGGCCACGCCTATTACCGCGTGGGGGAAGGGGAGTACAGGGAATACGAAGGCCCTTTCACCATCACCCGAAGCACAGCCCTGGAGGCTTACAATGAAGATGAATTCGCTCTCCGGAGCCATAAGGTAAAGTGTAGCGTACATAAGCTTCATAGTGACAGAAAGGTCTATATTTCAGGACATTATAATCCTCAGTACAATGCCGGCGGGGACGAGGGGCTGATAGATTCCCAGAGAGGCCGGCTGAACTGGAGGACCGGCGGATGGCAGGGCTACCAGGGCGAGGATTTCGAAGCGGTGGTCGACCTTCTTTCGGTGCGCGAACTGCACAAGGTGGGCGCAGGCTTCTGTCAGGATGCACGTTCCTGGATATGGATGCCTCGCTCGGTGGAATTCTATCTCTCTGAAGACGGCGAGAACTACACTCTGCTCTCCCGGCAGGAAAACAAGGTTTCTGCACAGGACTATGAAATTCAGATTCAGGACTTTGAGGCTGCCTGTCCTGCAGGAACTTCCGCCCGCTATGTGAAGGTGAAGGCCACCCAGCTCGGAACCATCCCTGAATGGCATCCTGGCGCAGGTGGTGAAAGTTTCATTTTTATTGACGAAATTTGGGCCGAATAATTCCAGACGCGGGATTCTGAAGAATCTCACGCCGCATCATCTGAGATTTTATGAGCAAAGCGAAATGTTATCTTAAATCGGCAAGGCTCAGGACCTTGCCGCTGTCTCTGGCCGGAATCGTCACCGGTGCCGGCCTTGCCATCGCGGATTATCGTGTATCCGCCCGGGCAGTGTTCTTCACCGCCCTTACGGCCGTTTTCCTGCAGATACTGTCCAATGTTTCAAATGAATACGGGGATTTCACCCACGGCACCGACCGTGATGACCGTCAGGGGCCGCAGTATTCCTACGGAGAGCTGGAAGACAGGGATTACCGCAGGATGATAGTCTTTTATGCCATATTGAGCTGTGCGAGCGGCCTGGCAATGATCTACGCCTCTTTCGGGAGTCTGTTCACCTTGAATTCCATTATGCTGATGCTTCTGGGAGCCATCGCGATTTCGGCTGCCATAAAATATACGGTAGGCAAAAATCCTTACGGTTACAGGGGGCTTGGTGATATTTCGGTGCTGATATTCTTCGGAATCGTTTCTGTGACCGGCAGCTACTTCGTACTGGCCCACGAAATTCCTTCCTGGACTCTGCTTCTGCCGGCTCTCGGGATAGGCTTCTTCAGTGTGGGAGTGCTGAATACCAATAATCTGCGCGATATGAAGACTGATGCTCTCACCCGCACCACTACGGCCATAAAGTTGGGAGTCAGAAAGACCAGGATCTATCACGTGGTTCTCATTTCGCTCGGCTGGATCTGCCTTCTGAGCTATGTGATTTTCTGCAGGATGTTCTATATCTGGCACTTTCTCTTCGTGCTCACCCTGCCGCTTTTCATCATTCACGTGAAGGGAGTCCTGACGCACGAAGGCAGGGAACTGGACCGTTACCTGCCTATGCTTGTGATGTCCACCTTCGCCCTCTCAATCCTTCTTGCGATAGGTTTCACCGTATATCTTTTCTAAATCATAGACAAATCCTAAATTCCCTTGGAGCGCATTGCCCTGAGGGAATTTATTATTGCTATGACACTTACGCCCACGTCGGCGAACACCGCCATCCACATATTCGCTATGCCGAGCGCTCCGAGCAGCAGCATCAGGAGCTTCACTCCGATGGCGAACACTATGTTCTGACGCACGATGCGCAGAGTTCTCTTCGAAATGGCGATTCCTTCCGCGACTTTCAGAGGATTGTCGTCCATCAGCACCACGTCCGAGGCTTCGATGGCCGCGTCGCTGCCGATAGCGCCCATCGCGATGCCCACGTCGGCGAGCTTCAGCACCGGTGCGTCGTTGATTCCGTCCCCGACGAACGCCAACTGCCCGTCACCTTCCGCAAACTTCAGAGCCTGAACACGTTCCACTTTGCCTGCCGGCAGCAGTCCCGCGTGGACTTCGTCCAATCCCAGCTCTCTCCCCACTTCTTCAGCCACATTCGCCCTGTCGCCCGTCAGCATCACAATCTGTGAAACTCCGGCCTTGTGCAGGGCCTTCACGGCGGCAGCAGATTCAGGTTTTACAGTGTCTGAAACCACGACGGCGCCCTTGAATTGGCCGTCTACGGCCACGTAAACTATGGTTCCGCTTTTGTCACAAGGGATGAATTGCACGCCTGCGCGCTCCATCAGGCGGCCGTTGCCCGCGAAGACTTTGTGGCTGTCCACGGTCGCGCAGATGCCCTCTCCGGCGAAATTCTCCACGTCGCCGACTCGCTCGCGCTCGATGTCTTTTCCGTAGGCCTCGCGAAGCGAAACCGCTGCCGGATGGTCGGACCAGCACTCTGCAAGTGCGGCTGTTTCAAGAAGTTGCTCTTTGCTGCACTCGCTTGGAAGTATGTCGCTGACGCTGAATTTTCCTCTCGTCAGTGTGCCGGTCTTGTCGAAGACTACGGTCTTTACGGCTGCAAGCGACTCGATGAAATTGGAACCCTTGATGAGGATTCCGCGGCGGGATGCTCCTCCGATGCCCGCGAAGAAGCTCAGCGGGATGGAGATTACCAGGGCGCAAGGGCAGGAGATTACCAGGAAAATCAGGGCTCTGTGCACCCAGGTAACCCATTCACCGCCGAAAAGAAGCGGAGGAAGGACTGCGAGAAGGACTGCGGCGCCCACTACCGCGGGAGTATAATAACGTGCGAATTTCGTGATGAATCTCTCGGCGTCAGCCTTGCCGTTGTCGGCGTTTTCCACGAGCTCGAGGATTTTGGCGACTGTCGATTCTCCGTAGACTCCGGAGGTGCGGATTCTCAGCAATCCGCTCAGATTCAGGCTTCCGCTGAGTACTTCGGCGCCTTCTGCGACTTCGCGCGGCAGGCTTTCTCCGGTGAGTGCCGCCGTGTCAAGGGATGAGGTCCCGGAGATGACGGTGCCGTCGAGCGGAATCTTCTCGCCCGGCTTGACGACTATTACGCTGCCTTTTCCGACATCTTCCGGGGACACTTTCTCCAGACTGCCGTCGACCTTTTCGATTGTTGCCGAGTCAGGGCGGATGTCCATAAGGGAAGTGATGGACGCGCGGCTTCTTTCGACCGCGATGTCCTGGAAGAGTTCGCCGATCTGGAAGAACACCATAACAGCCACGGCTTCAGGATATTCGCCGAGGGCGAAGGCTCCGAAGGTGGCGATGGTCATAAGGAAATTCTCATCGAAAACTTCTCCGTGCAGGATGTTTCTGAAAGCATCGATGATGACTTCATAGCCTACAAGCAGGTATGCGGCGATGCAGATGACAAGGCGCAGTGTGCCTTCAGTAAAGTATGAGGCCACAAGCAGGCAGAGCGATGCTATTATGCACGCAATCATCACTTTCTGTTCCCTTTCCATATCTATAATTCTTACAGATTCTTTATCTTTTTTTAATCTTTGCGGGAATGCTCTTCCCTTTTCCGGGTGCAAAGGTAGGACGAAAGTCTTGCAACCGAGTTGCAAAGGTGGCGGGGATTCCTTACCTTTACGCACTTTAAATTTTCAGCCAATGTTCAAGTTCAGACACATTCTCTGCATCTGCGCTCTTGCGGCCGCTTCGTTCGGCGCACAGGCGCAGACTACGCCTCTTTGGCTCCGCAGCAGCAGCATTTCTCCTGACGGAGAAAAAATCGCATTCAGTTACCAGGGTGATATCTTCGTGGTGTCCAGCAAGGGCGGACAGGCCGTCCAGCTCACCTCGAACTCCGCCTACGACAGCGAACCTCTCTGGAGCGCTGACGGAAAAAAGATAGTATTCAGCTCATACAGAGAGCTTTCCAAGGATATCTTCGTCACTTCGGTAAACGGTGGCGAGCCTAAGCGTCTGACTTATTACTCGGGCAGCGAGACACCATTGGCCGTCCTTCAGGACGGCACCATACTCTTCAGCTCGAACTACGGCGGCGACGGAGTCTATGACGGCTTCCCTGGCGACGGCGAGCTGTACAAGGTCGGCATTGACGGAGGCAAGTCGAGTCTCGTGACTTCTCTCACCATTTCGAATATCAGCGTAAACGCTGACGGCACAGTGCTTTACGAGGACTACAAGGGTTATGAGGACAACCTTCGAAAGCATCATACATCTTCTGTGACGCGTGATGTCTGGCTCTGCGAGAGCAACGGCTTCGGCATCAGCGCCGACAGCAAATTCACGAAGCTCAGTACTTTCAAGGGCGAGAACCGCAATCCGGTATTCGCTTCCGACGGGGTGCATTATTACTATCTGAGCGAGCAGAGCGGTACCTTCAATGTCTGGAAGGCAAGCATCCGCGAGCCGGGCAAGGCTCAGCAGATCACCGCTTTCTCGGTTCATCCGGTTCGCAACCTCTCCATTTCCGCGGATAATACCCTCTGTTTCAGCTTCAACGGTGAACTTTACACCGTACGCGACGGACAGCAGCCGGTAAAATTGGCCGTGACGCTGGTCAATGACAGTCAGAACCGTGCGAAAATCGAGCGTTCGCTCTCTTCCGGAGCGTCCGACCTTGCGATTTCTCCTAACGGCAAAGAAGTGGCTATCGTGGCTCACGGCGATGTGTTCGTCACATCCATTGATTATCGCACTACCCGCCGCATCACCAATACTCCGGGCCGCGAGAGCGGAATCAGTTTCTCTGAGGACGGCCGCGAACTCTACTACGGTGCAGAGCGTGACGGATGCTGGGGCGTATACAAGACTTCCCTTACAGAGAAGACCGACAAATATTTCACCTATTCGGTG
>CAVCSJ010000120.1:0-5471 GCA_963604895.1 bacterium | reverse complement strand
ACCTCTGAAACATCCTCGCGGCGCAGCGAAGAGAACACCTTCTTGCGATACTTGACGGCCAGAGTGGAAAGGGCGTAAGTGAGACCGCAGTACTGCGCGATGACCGTTCCGAGCGCGATGCCCGGGAAGCCTAGACCTTCCCAGTCCCCCACCCCGAGAGCCAGCAGAAGACTCGCGACTATATTGATGACATTCACGATGATGTCGCACATCATCGAACTGAACGAGTCCTGCATCCCGATGAACCAGCCCTTGAAGCCCATCAGCGAGAGAGTCGCCGGCGCCGCCCAGACTCGCACGTAGAAGTACTGCGAGGCCAGGTCCCTGACCTCGGGCGAGCATTTGATGAATGCGAAACAGAGCTGAATGAAAGGCCATTGCAAGGCAATGATTATCGTGGCTACCGCCAATGCGATGCCGAAGGCGCGCGCGAAGATGAGTCCGCATTCGCGCATATCGCCCCGCCCTAAAGCCTGAGCCGTGAGCCCGCCGGTGCCCGCCCGCAGGAAGCCGAAGTTCCAGTAGAGCAGGTCGAAGAGCATCGTGCCGATCGACATACCGCCGATGAAGGCGGCCGCGCCGACTCCGCCCGGTCCGGTCAGGTGCCCGGCGACAGCCAATCCCACCATCCCCACAAGGGGAACGGTTATATTGGCGAAGATGCTCGGTATCGCCAGCCTTAAAATCTCTTTATTCAGCCCGTCCATTTAAACAAATATGGTGGCAGACCGGCTGCCGCCAATATGAAATTCAATTATTTCCCTCCCTTGCGAGCCTTGCCTCCGCTGCGGGAAGGCTTGGAAGAAGAGCCCTTGCCAGGCTTCTGGCTGCGGTGAGTGCCGTGATGCGACCCTTCCGCGCGGAAGCCGGTATTGCGGCGGCGCGAAGGAACGGAGGTAGGGGCCTCATTGGACGCGTCAGCGGCCGAAGAAATTTCCTCGGAAGCAGATTCAATCAGCTCGTAGTCAAGCAGTTTCTGCTCGAGGTTCGCACTCTTCACGCGGATGCGGACAGCATCGCCCAAACGATAGACCTTCTGCGTGCGGCGACCCCGCAGGCAATAATGGTCCTCATCGAACTCGTACCAGTCGGAATGAATCTCGCGCAGGGCAATCATACCCTCGATCTTCGTAGGCTCGATCTCCACGTACATTCCCCAGTCGGTCAGACCGGAGATGTGGCCGTCGAACTCGAGGCCCAGCTTGTCCTGCATATACTCCACGAGCTTGTATTTAACCGAAGCGCGCTCTGCGTCGGCCGCAATTCCCTCACGCTCAGAGGCGTGCACGCACTGCTGCTCATAGTAGTCCTTGCTCTGGGACTCCTTGCCGTCGAGATACATCGCCAGAAGTCTGTGCACCATCGTGTCAGGATAGCGGCGGATAGGCGAAGTGAAATGCGTGTAGAAATCGAATGCCAGTCCGTAGTGGCCGATATTGTCCGTGCTGTATTTGGCCTTGGCCATAGAACGGAGCGCCAGCATCTGCAGGGCCTCGAACTCCGGCTTGCCCTTGGACTCCTCGAGAAGACTGTTCAGAGTCTTGGAAACGGCTTTCGGACCGTTCGTCTCGCCCATCTTGTATCCGAAATTGCCCGCGAAATTGCGCAGGTTCTCGACTTTCTCGGTGTTCGGCACATCGTGCACGCGGTAGACGAAGGTCTTGGCCTTGCGCGAAGCCACGCCGTTCATCTTGCCGTCAGTGGCGATGAACTCGGCAACGGAACGGTTCGCGAGAAGCATAAACTCCTCGATGAGCCAGTTGGCCTCCTTGCTGACCTTCTCGTAAATCTTTATCGGACGGCCCTTTTCATCCACCTCAACCTTCATTTCAGGACGGTCGAAATTCATCGCACCGGCCGCGAAACGGCGTTTGCGGAAAATCTGCGAGAGTTTGTAAAGCTCCAGCACGGCAGCCTCCACATCGTCAGCGCCCTTGAACCTGGCATCGGCCATCCCCTTTTCGATGACGGCCTGAGCCTCATCATAATTATATCTTCGGTCAGAATTGATTACGGTCCTTCCGAACCAGCGGTCCACCAGACGTCCTCTCGGAGTGATCACGAAAATGGTGGAGAATGTCAGTTTATCCTCATTGGGACGAAGCGAACAGAGATTGTTGCAGAGGACCTCCGGCAGCATCGGGACTGTTCTGTCCACGAGATATACGGATGTACCGCGCTCCTGGGCCTCCTTGTCAAGCAGAGTGCCCGGAAGAACGTAGTGTGAAACGTCTGCTATATGAACTCCCACCTCGAAATTGCCGTCGTCCAGACGCTTGAATGAAAGGGCGTCGTCGAAGTCCTTCGCATCCGCCGGGTCGATGGTGAAAGTGAGCGTGCCGCGCATATCGCGACGGCGTGCAATCTCCTTTGCAGTAATGTCCTGCGAAATCTTCGCGGCCTCATCCTCGACTTCCTTTTCGAAGCGGTAAGGGAGACCATATTCGGCGAGGATGGCGTGCATCTCGGTGTCGTTGTCACCCGGCATACCCAGCACGTCGACAACGTGTCCCTTAGGATTGAGCTCGTATTTCGGCCAGCTGTCCACGATGGCGGCGGCCTTCATTCCGCTCTTTCCGCCCATCGCCGCAGCCTGCTCGGCCTCAACCTCGATATCGTAAGGCATCGACTTGCCCTGCATAAGCACCCAGCACTGCTTGCCCACAAAGTGGAGTATGCCGATGTGAGGCTTGATGCAGCGTTCCAGAACCTCTATCACGTTGCCCTCACGGTGCTGTTTTCCGACAGCTTCCCTGGTGACGGCCACCCTGACGGTGTCACCGTTCAATGCATTGAGCGTCTTGGATTTCTTTACGAATACGTCTCCGTCTTCGCCTTCCACTATCACATAGATATTGCCCTCACGGGTCATCTGCACCGTTCCGGTGTACTGTGGATAGTTACGGAAGCGGTTCTCAAGGCTTTCCCTGCCGCGTCTTCCGCCGTGGTTCCGGCTGCTTCTTCCGCTTTCAGCGCGGCCGGCTGCGCTTCTGTGACCGCCGAAAGAGCGGCCGTTGCGGGAACCTTTCCCGCCGTTGTTGTTTTTCGTCATATATTATGGTTTGGTAATAATCAGCTTGCAGCCGTCGGAGATCGGAGTGATGCTGAAGTCTCCCTCGCCTGCGAGAATCACCTCGCCCTCGGCGATGTCATAACTCTCGGCACCGGAAGTGACCTTGGCCTTGCCGCCGAAGCAGATGATGACCGTGGACTTGCCTTCAGCCTTCAGGCTGTACGGAGCCGTGAGCGTCAGCAGCGATGTCGTGAAATACGGGCACTTCACGATAGGGGTCAGAGTGTCGTCCTTCTTCTCGTAATGCGTTCTGTAGTCGGGAAGTACGCTGTAGTCGACGGCGTCCTTCGCAAGCTCCGTATGAAGCTGTCTCGGCTTTCCGTCCATACCCATACGGCCGTAGTCGTAGATGCGGTAGGTGATGTCGGAAGTCTGCTGAATCTCCACGATGTGGCAGCCTCCGCCTATCGCGTGGATGCGGCCCGCCGGCAGGAAGAACACATCTCCCTGATTTACAGAGTAATCTGCAAGCACGTCCACGATCTTGTTCTGCTCGACGAGGGAGACATACTCCTGCGGAGTGATGCTCTTTTTCAGCCCGGAGAGCAGGTGCGCGCCCTCGTCGGCCGCTGCCACATACCACATCTCGGTCTTGCCGTGGCATCCGTGGCGCTTCGCGGCCAGATCGTCATTCGGGTGCACCTGGATGCTGAGGTCGGTGCGCGAGTCGATGAACTTGATCAGAAGCGGAAACTCTCCGCCGTAGATTTCGTTCAACGTCTTTCCCTTGTCGGGTCCCTCGGCCACGACGGACTCGCTGCCCTTCACGGACGAGAGAACCCATTTCTCAGTTCCCCAGACGAGCGTCTTGAGTATCGGAGCAAACTTATGCATTGTCTTCCAGACGTTTACATTGGCCGTTCCGGCCAATTAAATAAGCGGCTCGGCGGTCATCGCCTCAGGCTGAGGAATGCCCATAAGCTTGAGGATGGTCGGTGCGACGTTGCAGAGTGCGCCGTCCTTGACGGTCTTCACCTCGTCGCCGGCGTTGATGACGATGAACTGAACAGGGTTCAGCGAGTGGGCGGTGTTAGGAGTGCCGTCCTCGTTGACCGCGTGGTCAGCGTTGCCGTGGTCGGCGGTCAGAAGGACTGCGTAACCGTGGTTGATGGCTGCGGTCACGACTGCCTCAACGCATCCGTCGATGCAGCCTACTGCGTTGCAGATAGCCTTGTAGACTCCTGTGTGGCCTACCATATCGCCGTTGGCGAAGTTCAGGATGATCATATCCTCCTTCTCGGAGCGGATGGCCTCGATGAGCTTGTCGGTAACCTCGACTGCGCTCATTTCTGGCTGCAGGTCGTAAGTGGCTACCTTAGGGGAATTTACAAGGATGCGGTCCTCATTCTCGAACGGAGTCTCGCGACCGCCGTTGAAGAAGAAGGTCACGTGCGCGTATTTCTCTGTCTCGGCGATGCGGAGCTGGCGCTTGCCGGCCTTGGCGACGGTCTCGCCGAGGGTGTCCTTTACAACTTCCTTGTCGAAGAGGATGTGAACGCCCTGGAATGAAGCGTCGTAAGGAGTAAGACAGCAGTAGTAGAGCGGAATGGTGTGCATTCCCTCTTCAGGCATATCTTTCTGGGTGAGAACGGAGGTGAGCTCGCGGGCGCGGTCGTTGCGGAAGTTGTAGAAGATGATGGCGTCGCCCTCTTCGATCTTCGCTACAGGGGCGCCGTTCTCGGTAATTACTATAGGTTTGATGAATTCGTCGGTAACATCGGCGTCGTAGGATGCCTGGATGCCCTCGAGTGAAGATGTGAACTCAGCGCCCTTGCCTTCCACGAGCATATCGTAGGCTTCCTTGACGCGGTTCCATCTCTTGTCACGGTCCATTGCGTAGAAACGTCCGCAGACTGTGGCAACCTTGCCTGTGGTCTCGGCCATCTTCTCCTCGAGCTCCTTCACGAAACCGTAACCGCTGTGAGGGTCGGTGTCGCGGCCGTCCATAAAGCAGTGTACATAGACGTTCTGAAGGTCCTGTCTCTTGGCCTCGGCGAGGAATTCATAGAGATGGTCCAGGGATGAGTGTACTCCGCCGTGGGAGCAGAGGCCCATAAAATGAAGTTTCTTTCCGGACTTCTTCACATAGTCATAGACGGCCTTAATTTCATCGTTCTTGAGCAGAGCGTGCTCGCGACAGGCGATATTGATCTTTACAAGGTCCTGATATACAACTCTTCCGGCACCGAGGTTCATATGTCCCACCTCGGAGTTTCCCATCTGGCCGTCAGGGAGTCCGACGTATTCGCCGCAAGCCTGGAGGTGGCTGAAAGGATATTTTGCGCGCAGAGAGTCGATGAATGGCTGGCCCTGGGTGTAGATGCAGTTGGAGCTGTCGTGTTTGCCCTCTCCCCAACCGTCGAGAATCATAAGAAGAACTTTTCTGTCCATATTGTTA
>CAVCSJ010000119.1:0-5512 GCA_963604895.1 bacterium | reverse complement strand
CGCCTCTGTAGACGTCGAACAGTGTCACGCTCTTCAGAAGCTTCTTCGCCACGCGTTTAGCGCTTGCGAGAAGGTCTGCGTACTGAACGCTCTCGTCCAGAAGCAGCGCGAGGTCACGGCGGACTTCAGGATATTTAGGCAGTTCGGTGAATGTGACCTTGTCACGCTTGACGAGTTCGAAGAGGGTGTTCCAGTTTATCTCGGCTGCGAAGACAGGTTGCTTCACACCGAAACGGCGGGCAAATGCCGGGTTCACAGTTCCTAGTACGGCAAGCTGCTTGCCCTGAGGGCCAGGCAGGCTGTAGGAAATGCCTTCTGAGAAGATATCTGCAGGGGCCGCTCCGCGGGCGAGCTGGTTGATATCAGCACCGAAGCGGCGGAGAAGAAGCTCCAGGTAGCCCTTGAGCTGGAAGAAGTTGCCCTTCATAGGCTCCACTCTCCAGGATTTCTCAGGAGTTCCGCTCAGCAGGAGCGCGAAGCAAGGATGCTCCTCATAACCGGCGAGAGTGGTACCTTCCACCTCCGGTCTGCGGCAGTAAACCGAACCGTATTCGAAAGCCTTTATGGAGTTCATCTGGCGGTTGGCATTATATGCCACAACCTCCAAACCTCCAGGTATAAGGCTCTGTCTGAGCACGTTGAGATCCTGGCTGAGAGGGTTGACGATGGTCACGCACTTCTGAGCAGGGAAAGTCTCGAGATTCTTATAGTAGTCGCCCTTGGTGAGGGAATTGTTCATTATCTCAGTGAAGCCGTTGGCTGCAAGGAAGTTGGAGATTCCGTTGCGGATAGCCTCAGGTTCAGGCGAAGGAGTGGCGTTAACGGACATACGCATATTGGACGGAAGGTCCACGTTATTGTATCCGTAGATGCGGAGGACTTCCTCCACTACGTCGCACTCGCGGTAGACGTCGACCATATAGGACGGAGCTTCCACGACGGCGCCGCCTTCCCTCTTCTCTATGAAATTGTAACCGAGCCAGTTGAGGATGTTCTCAATGGTCTCGTCGCCGATCTGCTTGCCGATGAACTTCTGGATTCTGGCGTAGTCGAGCTCTATGCGCTTCCTTGCGATGGTCTCAGGGTAGAACTCCTGAACCTTGCCCACGATCTGTCCGCCGGCCACTTCCTGGATGAGGAGAGCCGCCCTGCGCAGAGCGTAAGGAGCGAGGTTCGGATCCACGCCTCTTTCATAGCGGAAAGACGCATCGGTCTGAAGCTGCTGGCGCTTGGAGGTCTTGCGGATGGAACCCGGATCGAAGTATGCACTCTCGAGGAAGACGTTCTGAGTCGAAGCGGTCACGCCTGACTCAGCACCTCCGAATACGCCTGCGATGCACATTGCGCCCTCGGAATCAGCGATTACCATATCTGTCGCGCTGAGCTTGCGCTCCACCTCGTCAAGGGTTGTGAGCTTCTCGGCTTCAGCGGCGCGGCGCACGATTACGCGACCGCCGCGGACCTTGTCCGCGTCGAATGTATGAAGCGGCTGGCCGAGTTCGAAAAGAATGAAATTGGCCACGTCCACGATATTGTCGATAGGTCTGGAACCGATCGCGATGAGCTTCTTCTGGAGCCATTCAGGAGAAGGACCCACTTTCACGCCCTTTATGGTGAGACCGCAATAGCGCGGAGCTCCCTGAGCGTCAAGCACTTCCACAGGAAGACCCTCGCCTTCGCCCTCGCGGAACGCGGATACGTCCGGATAATGAAGGGCGCAAGGGATATTGTGAAGTTTGAGATATGCGTACAGGTCGCGGGCCACACCGATATGGGAAGCTGCGTCGACTCTGTTTGCCGTGATTTCGTATTCGATCACAGCCTCCTTCTTCAGATGGAGATATTCGGCTGCAGGAGTGCCCGGGACAGCCTCCGGCTCGAGAACCATAATTCCGGAGTGGTCCTCACCTATGCCGAGCTCATCGGCGGCACAGATCATTCCGAAGGATTCGACTCCACGGATCTTGGACTTCTTGATTTTGAAGTCTCCCGGAAGTACGGTACCGAGCTGCGCGAAGAGCACTTTCTGACCTGCGGCAACGTTCGGAGCTCCGCAGACGACTGTCAGGAGCTCGCCGGTGCCGGCGTTGACCTTCGTGATATGCAGATGGTCGGAATCCGGATGCGGCTCACACTCTGTGACTTCCGCCACGACTACGCCTTTAAGGCCGCCCGGAATCTCTTCCTGTTCCTCTACTGAATCCACTTCGATACCGATGGAAGTGATGGCCTCGGCCACCTGCTCCGGTGTAAGATCAAACTCAAGATAGTCCTTGAGCCAATTGTACGATAACTTCATATATGTGTCAATTTTTATTTCTTCAAATCTTCCGTAGAGAAGAGAGAGTTCACGAACTCTTTCTTGTCGAACGGTTTAAGGTCATCTATCCCCTCGCCTATGCCGATGAACTTCACCGGAACCTTGAAGCGGTCCACGACGCCGATGACCACGCCTCCCTTGGCGGAGCCGTCCAGCTTGGTGATGGCCATCGAAGTGATGTCGGTCGCGCGGGCGAACTCCTTGGCCTGCTGGAATGCGTTCTGACCGGTCGTCGCGTCAAGCACGAGCATAACCTCGTGCGGCGCATCAGGAATGACCTTGCGCATCACGTTGCGGATCTTCGTAAGTTCGTTCATCAGGTCGATGCGGTTGTGCAGGCGGCCTGCAGTATCGATAAGAGCCACGTCAGCACCTCGTGCCACAGCCGCTTTCACCGTGTCGTAAGCGACAGAAGCGGGGTCTGAGCCCATCTCCTGGCGAACAATGTCCACCCCGGCTCGATCCGCCCAGATCTGCAGCTGGTCCACCGCCGCCGCGCGGAAAGTGTCCGCAGCTCCGAGAATGACTTTCTTGCCCTGAGCTTTCAGGCTTGCAGCCAATTTTCCTATGGTGGTGGTCTTCCCCACTCCGTTGACTCCCACGACCATAATCACATAAGGCTTGTGCGAGAAGTCGAAGGGCTCGGGAGTGTCGCTGCCGTCCACGTCGAGGAGTGCGGAAATTTCCTCGCGAAGCATTCCCACCAGCTCGTCGAAAGACATATATTTATCCTTCTCCACCCTCTCCTGAAGTCTGTCGATAATCTCCAGACTCGTGTCCACGCCCATATCGGAACTCATCAGAGCCTCCTCCATAGCATCCAGGACGTCATCGTCCACCTTGGACTTGCCTACGACCGCTCTGGAAAGCCTCTGAAAAAAGCTTTCCTTGGTCTTCTTTACTCCCTTGTCAAATATACCCATAGGTGCGTAATATATAACCCACAAATTTAGTCATAATTCGGTTACAAAGTACCTACTGCAGTAAAAAAAGAGCCGGCAGAAACTGAAAGTTCTGCCGGCTCTTTTTTATAGAGATAATTCTTACTTCTTCTCGAAGAATTCCTTTGTCTTGGCCTCTTCAACGAGCTGCTCGTTGAAAACGTAAGCACCAGTCTTAGGGGACTTGTCAAGACGAATGCATCTGACCATGCTCTTAGCACCGGCCTTTGCAGCGAATGTAGCGACGGCTTTCTTTGCCATAGTTTATCCTCCTCTAATTATTTGATTTCACGATGAACGGTGACTTTCTTGAGGAAAGGGTTGTACTTTCTGCGCTCAAGGCGGTCCGGTGTGTTCTTCTTGTTCTTGGTAGTGATGTATCTGGACATTCCAGGAACACCGCTCTCTCTCTGCTCTGTGCACTCAAGGATGACCTGCACCCTGTTTCCTTTAGATTTCTTTGCCATAATTCTTAAAATTAAACAAGGTTAACGTATCCTTTCTTCTGAGCCTCTCTGAGGGTAGCGTCGAGACCATTCTTCTCGATGATTCTCATACCCTTGCAGGAAACCTTCAATGTGATGAATCTCTTCTCCTCCTCTGACCAGAACTTCTTGTTTCTGAGGTTGAGGGAGAAATCGCGCTTGGTGCGCAGTTTGGAATGAGCGACGTTGTTGCCCTTCATTCTCTTTCTGCCTGTTACTTGACAAACCTTTGCCATATCTTTTTACTTTTTATTGATTCTTAATAATTTACGCGGGTGCAAATATCGTTCAATATTTTCGTTTATGCAAACTTTCAAAGCACTTTGAAGAATCTGCTCCAGCGTATGCTGTGCGGGAACTTACGGTCCCGATCCGTTGAGAGCCATATCAGAGCCGGAGTTCCGACCACGTGATCTTCAGGAACAAAGCCCCAATACCTTGAGTCGAGGGAATTGTGCCTGTTGTCTCCCATCATAAAATAATAATTCTGTCCGAAAGTGTAGCTGTCCGATTTCACGCCGTCTATGTAGATGTCTCCGCCCTTGACCTCAAGCCTGTGTCCTTCGTAAACCGAGATGATCCTTTCGTAAATCGGAAGGTTCTCAGTCGTCAGACTGACGGTCGCGCCTTTTTCCGGAATCCACAGCGGACCATAGAAATCTCTGGTCCAGCGATAATTCGCGCTGTGAGGGAAAAGGCTCAGATCCTGGTCTGCGTCAGACATCGGAACGTAGTCAATATCCGGAGTCACGCTCTCGACATTCGGAATCCCCTTGACTTCCTCCAGCATTTCCGCCGTGAGAGTCATCATCGGATACCCCGGAAGATCCTGGCGATAATAAAGCTCGCCGAGATTGAGCCCCATCTTGTCGACAACCTTGGAGTTAATCTTCTGCCCCGTGGTCTTCACTTCGTAGGAATACTGAACCCCCGGCCAGACGGTCTGCGGCTGCGAGTTGATGTACACAAGCCCGTTTTCAACGAGCAGCGTGTCACCCGGAACAGCGACGCATCTTTTCACGTAGTGGTCCTTCTTGTCCACAGGGCGGACAATTATAGGTCCCAGACGGTCTTCGACCAATTTCCGGCCGTTGGCACGCACGAGTGCGTGATAATCTTCGGCAGGAGCCTTGGTGAGAACCGTGTCCCCGTTCGGGAAGCCGAACACTACGATATCGCCTCTTTCGACCTCGCGAAAGCCCTTGAGCCTGCGATAGTCATTCTGGATGAGAGTCGAATAGGACTCGTGACCCATAAAGCGGTTATGTACGAACGGTACCGAGAGCGGAGTCTGAGGAATCCTCGGACCATAGGTCAGTTTGCTTACGAAGAGATGGTCTCCGGTATAGAGAGTGCTCTCCATCGATGAAGAAGGAATCTTGAAAGCCTGGAAGAAGAAGATGTTGATGAAAGTCACCACGATGACGGCGAAGATGATTGCATCCAGCCAGTCGAGCAGCGCGTTTCTCTTTTCCCCCTCCTTGTATTTCTTCTGCCAGAAAAGCCATTTGACTTTCTTCGTGATGAAGAGGTCGAAGATGACAATCAGGCCGAAGAGCCACCAGTAATTTCCAAGCCAGATAACCCACAGCAGATAGAGCAGGGCCCAGAAAATGAAGCCCGTCCATTTGTTATGGTAGAATTCCTTCCAGCTCACTTTTCAAAGAACTATTTTACAGAATTTATGATAGCCTCAAATGCCTGAGGATTGTTCATAGCAAGGTCTGCAAGCACTTTACGGTTCAGACCGATGTTCTGCTTGGCAA
>CAVCSJ010000118.1:0-5579 GCA_963604895.1 bacterium | reverse complement strand
CGACAACAAGATCTTCGCTTCCGCATCCTTCCGTCGTGACGCATCCTCACGCTTCCATCCTGATTACCGCTGGGGTAATTTCTGGAGCTTGGGCGGCGCCTGGATCCTCAGCAGAGAGTCCTGGTTCGACGCAGCTTGGGTGAACAACCTCAAGGTTAAGGCTTCCATCGGTAGCCAGGGTAACGACAATATCGGTTCTTACCGCTACACCGACCTCTTCGATATCACCAACTCTTCAGGCAAGGTCGCTACATCCTTCTCTACCAAGGGTTCGAAGAATATCACCTGGGAAACCAACACCAACCTCAATGCCGGTGTCGAGTTCGGTATCTTCGACCGCGTCACAGGTAGCATTGAGTACTTCAACCGTGTGACTACCGATATGCTCTTCAGCTTCCCTGTAGCTCCATCTATGGGTTATTCTAGCTACTATGCAAACGTCGGCGATATGAAGAACTACGGTATCGAAGTCGATCTCGGAGCAAATCTTGTAAATACCAAGAACTTCACCTGGGATGTAAACTTCAACCTCACCTGGCTCAAGAACCGCATCACCAAACTTGACGATGCGAAGAAAACCACTACCGCTCACGACAAAAACGGTAAGGCATACAAGGGCTATCAGTCCGGCAGCGCATTCCTCGCTGAAGGCGTCTCCCTTTACTCCTGGTATCTCAAAGATTATGCAGGCGTAGATCCTGAGACAGGTGAATCTCTCTGGTATTATGATGAGGTTACATATCAGAAGGATGCAAGCGGCAACAATGTCCTTGACGCTGACGGAAACCCTATCGAAGAGAGTCGTGAAAGAAAGACCACAAACACCTGGTCTAATGCTGATTACTATCTTACGGGTGACACAGCCATCGCTCCGTTCTACGGCGGTTTCGGCACAAGTATACAGGCTTACGGCTTCGACTTCTCCATCAACTTCTCATATCAGATGGGTGGCAGGGGTTATGACAGCACCTATGCAGCTCTGATGTCATCTCCTACTTCAGGAAACGGCGGTTACAATTATCACGCTGATATCTTCAAGTCCTGGAGTGCTGACAACAAGGATTCTGATATACCTCGTTTCCAGTTTGCTGATTCTTACACCGCAGCATCTTCAACTCGCTTCCTTACCAGCTCGAGATATCTCAATATCGAGAATGTCAACTTCGGTTACACCTTCCCTTCGAAGATTACCCGCAAGTTCGGTGCAGAGTCACTGCGCATCTATGTAGCAGCTGACAATGTATGGTACTTCTCCGCACGTCAGGGATTCGATCCTCGTCAGGGCTACGGTTCTTCTAATGCGACGAACTATTCTCCGATGAGAACCATTTCCGGTGGTATAACTGTTAAATTCTAAATAGACGCAACGTTATGAAAAAAATAGTTTACACATTGTCTATACTGGCTCTTGCTACGGTTGCGCTCAGCGGCTGTATCAAAGAGACCTTCCCGCAGGGTTCTTCCGCCACTGCAGAGCAGGTCGGAGGTTCTTCCACCGCGCTTGAGGCTTCGATGAGCGGTATTCCTGCCCAGATGGCACAGGGTTACCTTGTGTATGGCAGCCAGACTCACGAGGCTGATATGGGTTATCCGTCATTTATGATGCAGTTCACTGAGCTTATGGGAGATATCTTCCCTCAGGGCTCCAACTCCGGTTATGACTGGTTCTTCAACTGGAACACCTGCCGCGGCAACTCTCCTACCAGTTATCTTGCCTACATCCCTTGGCGCACGATGTATATGTTCGTCAAGTCCGCTAATGACATCATCAAGGTTGTCGATCCTGAGACTGCTACCCCAGGCCAGCTCGCATATCTGGGTATGGGCTATGCATACAGAGCATTCGACTACTATCACCTTATGAATATGTATGAGCCTGTACTCAACCAGTACACCGACTGTTCCAAAGTCCAGGGCCTTACAGTTCCTATCATCACTGAGCAGACCACCGAGGCAGAAGGCAAGAACAACCCTCGCGCAAAGCACGATGATATGGTAGCGTTCATTCTTTCCGACCTGGACAAGGCTGAGGAGTATCTGAAAGACTATACAGCAACTGATCTTCACTACCCGTCCATCGCGGTGGTATATGGCCTCAAGGCCAAGGTCTATATGTCCGACAAGCAGTATGCAAATGCTGAGAAGTATGCCCGTATGGCCATCAACGCTTCCGGCGCTACACCTCTCACACAGGCACAGTGGGAAGACCCTAAGACCGGATTCAACACGGCTAACAATGCCTGGATGTGGTACATCTCCTACTCTGCCGAGAATATGGGTAACCTCTGCAACTGGATCGGTTGGATTGCAGCTGAAGCTGATTGGGGATATTCTTCCCTCACCATCCCAGGAATCAACCGCTGGATCTATGACAGGATTCCTGACACGGACTTCCGCAAGCACAGCTGGTTGGACCCTAACAAGTACGACTACTACAATTACCAGACTTGCCGTGACAAGGAGTGGGTTGAGGACCTTCCTGCTTACACATCCCTCAAGTTCCGTTGTGTTGGCGGCGACTACACGACCTATTCTATTGGCGGCGTCTGCGATGTTCCTCTTATGAGAATCGAGGAAATGTACTACATCGAGGCTGAGGCCAAGGGTCTCCAGGACCTCGCTGCCGGTGCACAGCTTCTCCAGTCATTCGTTTCCAAGTATCGTCAGCCGGACTACACCTGCTCATTCAAGAGCGTGGAGTCTTTCGAGGATGAGATTCTCTTCCAGAAGAGGGTTGAGTTCTGGGGCGAGGGTATCGCTTTCTTCGATGCCAAGAGAATGCAGGCCGGTACGCTTCAGGCTTACGAAGGCACAAATGCTCCTGGAACTACCTCCAGACTCAATGCTGTCGGCATCAAGCCTAACTGGAATTATGTAATCCCGCAGTCCGAGGTCAGCAACAATATTGCTCTCGAGGGATACAATAATCCGGATCCTACCCAGACTATCGATCCAGAACCGTAATAAATAGACAAGATCAGATATTATGAAGACTATATATAACAAAATATTCGCAGCGCTGGCATTTGCGTCACTCCTGTGTCCGACTGCCTGTGTGGAAGAGACTCCGGAGTATATCAAGGCTGATGCTGTCGGCAACGCTGAGGTCTATTTCCCAAGCGATCTTGAGACTTCCTACAACCTCAAGGACTACGATGGCAACATCTCCATCGACGTCAAGCGCGTGGATGCATCCGAGCAGCTTACAGTTCCGCTCACCACTTCAGCAGACGCCATTTTCTCGGTTCCTTCCTCTGTAACCTTCAGTGCTGGTTCCACAGACGCCAAGGTTAATTTTACCTATGATATCAGCAAGGTTGAGGCAGAGAAAGAGTATCCTGTTTCCATCACTCTGGGCGACCAGACCACTCCTTATGGTGTGAGCAAGTATGATTTCGTGGTTTCCGTTCCGGCAGCCTGGTCTAAATTTACCGATCCTGACAATTCTGCTGTCACCGGCAAGGTTCACGTATACGAAACCTGGTGGGGTGAAGACGAGGTGGAACAGATGTACTATCAGGATCTTGGCAATGACGTATGGTATTGCTATATAGAGAATTGCTGGGATACCGCAGGCGGAGCTACAGCTCAGAACTATTACTTCTACTGGGACAAGAAGACCAACTATCTCTCTATCCCTATGCAGTATATGGGCTATACAGCTTCAGCCGGAAAGGTTTATGCATCAGATGCTGAAGCTTTCTACACCGCATACTACGGAGCTGATTGGCTTGCCGGCAAGGGCGGTGCTGAATGGCTGTACAATGCTCTTGGTGAAACTCGCCCTTACTATGACGGCAATGGCGCATTCTACCTCGCAAGTTATTATGCGTTCGGCCCAGAATCTGAGAAATTCGGCAGCGGTTACTCTTTCGGCAGTGATGTAGACTACGCTATTGCAGAAGGCTACAATCGTATTACCGATTACAATGATGAAAAGCACATCGGTGCTTCCAGCCCTCTGTATGACGGTACTGCAGCATCTCAGTTCTTCTCCGAAGACGAAGATTTCACCCCTTATGAGTTCGAGTCTCAGATGCGTTTTGACGCAGCTTACCTCGAGAAGGTTGATTCCATCGTTCCGGAAGGAACTACCACCACTTACTATCTCAAGGATTACTTCGGAGAAGGTCACTGCCTCGCTTTCGAAGCTCCGGCACCTGAACTTCTCAAGAACGGTTCCGAGATTTCTGACGCGGCCAATGAACAGGAAACAGGTATTTCATTATTCGGAAATCCTGTATATGTTTCTGTAAAGAAGGGTGAGTTCACATTCGAGGAAGGCAGCGAGTTCCCTACAGCAAGCATCACACTCAAGGTTTACACCAAGAATGAAGATGGTGAGACAGTATTTGATTTCGACCAGGTTGTAGAGACATTCACAGCCAGCGATTATGCTAAGGATGGCTACACTGTCGAGGACATCTATGGCGGTCTTCTCGAGAGCTATCTCGGTACCTGGACGATCTTGAGTTACGACTACTTTGACGAGACTGACTATTACTATGACATCACCCTGTCAGATGCAGGTCAGGACGAAGAGGGCCAGCAGCTTGTGAAGATATCCAACCTTACAGGTTACTCGAAGTATTTCGACGACAGCATCTACGCTATCTATAAGAACTACGCTCTCTATGTTTATCCTCAGTACGCAGACGGAACATATAACGATAGCGACATCTATATGTATACCTTCGATCCTGATTCGGAAAAGTCGTACAATGCTTATCCTGTTCTCGGCGGTATCTGCTCAGACGGCAATCTTGCATTCGTAAGCATGTACTCAAATGTTAACCTCAGCGGTTTCGCGTTCTATCTTACTGCGGCAGAGCAGTTCGTTTCCATCATCTACAACGTACGCGGTCTTATCGAAGAGTCTTCATCCGCTCAGGCTACAAACTGCCACGTAATGCTTCAGCCTCAGCAGGATCACTTCAAGCCGTTCGCTTCCATCTCTTCAGCCAAGAGCGCGAAGATCGGCGGTGCCGACAAAGTGGTTCTCACCAAGAAGTCTGACAGCAGCAAGACCTTCTCTCTCTCTCCAGTGGAGAAAGTGTCCAGAGATCTTACAGAAAAGGCATTTGTTCCTGTAATCTAATACAGAGTAATACATAAGAAGAAGGGGAGTGTGACTCATAAGTCACGCTCCTCTTTTTTTATCCCCGGCATTAAACCACCGGAAGACAACCTTGTCTTAAAAATGATATAAGGCATTGCGCTGCAGCGTTTGGAAAGCTGAAGTGCGGTTTGTATATTTGTAGATTCCAACACCAATGTAGACCTATGGCCATTAAACACATTCTCAGCGCAGGACTCGCCCTGTGCCTTATTACAGCTTGCAATATGCAAAATCCACTTCTGAGCGACTCCACGCTTCCTTACGGCGCGCCGCAGTTTGACAAAATCAAGACTGAACACTATCTTCCTGCCTTCGAGCAGGCCATCGCCGACGCCAAGGCCGAGGTCGATGCCATCGTCGCAAATCCCGAAACCCCGACCTTCGAAAACACCGTCGTCGCCCTCGAGCAGGCCGGCAGCCGTCTGAACGACATCTCCGGTATTTTCTATAATCTGATGGA
>CAVCSJ010000117.1:0-5593 GCA_963604895.1 bacterium | reverse complement strand
TGCTCTGGTCCGAATCGAAAAGACGCAGCCGCGCGCTGCCCGCCTGCGCGCCTTTGCCAAGATCCGTCCAGCCCCAGTCCGCAGCCGCAAAAGCCTTGGCATCATCTGTTCCGGCAGGAATCACCTTGTCTTTATCCGGCAATCCCGGTATCGTCCTACCGCCCGGCTGGGCCATTATCACGTTTACAGACAAGCCCGCCACAGCCAGCAGCAGAGCCAATATTTTCACACATTCACATTTATACATACTCTTTACTTTATCATTTACGCAAAGGTAACAAATTCCGTGTGAAAACCCCCGGTGTTTTCACCCCGCAGCCCTTCTCAAAGTCCTCCCGTGTGAAATTGGTACCCTTTATCACACCGTACTTGAAGTGCCGCAGATATACCGAAAAAAGGATGGCCCCGCAAAGGAGCCATCCTTAATTTTATCTATGTAAGGACTCTTACTCTCTGATAGCTGCGATGCCAGGGAGATCCTTGCCCTCGATAGCCTCGAGCATGGCGCCGCCACCGGTGGAAACATAGCTGACCTTGTCAGAGTAACCCATCTGGGTAACAGCTGCAACGGAGTCACCGCCGCCTACGAGAGTGTAGGCACCGTTCTTAGTAGCCTCGGCAAGATACTCGGCGATCTTGAGTGTGCCGTTTGCGAACTTAGGAAGCTCGAAAACGCCTACAGGACCATTCCAGAGCACGGTCTTCGAAGAAAGGATGACCTTCTTCCAGGTCTCGAGGGACTCAGGACCGGCATCCATACCCTCCCACTCGTCAGGGATATTGTTTGTAGGAGCGACCATAGTAGGAGAATCGTTGCTGAACTCGGTACCGCAGAGGGTCTCGGTGGAAAGATAAACCTTAACGCCCTTCTCCTCGGCAGTCTTGAGGATGTTAAGTGCCTCAGGCATAAGCTCGTCCTCGTGGAGAGACTTGCCGATCTTGCCGCCCTGGGCCTTGATGAATGTATAACCCATACCACCGCCGATGATAAGGTTGTCGACCTTGGTGACAAGGTTCTGGAGAACAGCGAGTTTCGAAGAAACCTTGCTGCCGCCGATGATGGCTGTCAGAGGATGGCCTGCATTCTTCAGGACATTGTCGATAGCCTTGATTTCGCCTTCCATAAGGTAGCCGAACATCTTGTCGTCAGGGAAGTATTTGGCGATGAGGGCTGTGGAAGCGTGAGCACGGTGAGCTGTACCGAAAGCGTCATTGATGTAGCAGTCAGCGTATGAAGCGAGATGCTTCACGAACTCCTTCTGGCTTTCCTTTACGGCAGCCTTGGCAGCCTTCTTCTCCTCGTCGGTAGCGTCCTCGGCAAGTCCTCTAGGTTTGCCCTCTTCCTCAGCGTAGAAACGCAGGTTCTCGAGAAGGAGAACATCACCCGGCTTGAGGGCTGCAACCTGAGCGTCAGCCTTCATACAGTCGTCAGCGAACTGTACAGGAACACCGAGCTTCTCTGAAACGTGAGCCACGATGTGCTTGAGAGAGAACTTTGCATCCACTCCCTTCGGACGTCCGAGATGGGACATGATGATGAGGGAACCGCCCTTCTCAAGAACTTTCTTGAGGGTAGGGATGGCGGCGCGGATGCGGGTGTCATCTGTAATTTCGAACTTTTCGTTAAGCGGAACGTTGAAGTCCACTCTGACGATCGCCTTCTTGCCGGCGAAATCGTACTTGTCGATGAATTGCTGCATAAATATTATAAGATTAAATTTTTCTTGTCCGCAAAATTAATATTTTTCGCTCAATTAGCGCTATCTTTGTGATTGCTAAATCGTTATTTGTATGCAGATTGAGTTTCCAGGCAGTCTTTGGACTGATTATGAGATAATTGATTCGGGAAATGGTGAAAAGCTGGAGCGCTACGGACGCATCGTGATGTCGCGTCCTGAGCCCAAGGCCCTCTGGGGTAAGTCGCTCTCCGAAGCCGAGTGGCAGAAGATGGCGTACACGCACTTCACGCCCGGCGCAGGCTTCGGCAAGGCGGGCAAGGAGGACAGCGGAACCTGGGAGCGTTTCAAGCAGATGGACGACCAGTGGTACATCAAGTACGTGAGCGCGCAGAGCGGTCTTCGCTTCGACCTGCGCCTCGGCCTGACGTCGTTCAAGCACGTGGGCGTGTTCCCTGAGCAGGCTTCGAACTGGGAGTACATCTACTCGCGGACCCGGAAATTGGCAGACGCGGCCGCGGCTGCCGGAAAGAGCAAGCCGAAGGTGCTGAACCTCTTTGCGTATACGGGGGCCGCCTCCCTGGCGGCCAATGCTGCAGGCGCTGACGTGACTCATCTGGATTCTGTGCGGCAGGTCGTCACCTGGGCGCGCGGAAATATGGAGCACAGCGGCCTGGACGGCATCCGCTGGATTGTCGAGGACGCTATGAAGTTCGTGCGCAGGGAGGCCCGGCGCGGAAATAAGTATCAGGGCATCATCCTGGATCCGCCGGCTTACGGACACGGGCCCGACGGAGAAAAGTGGAAATTGGACGAATGCATCTTCGAGATGCTGAGTCACGTCTCGGAAATTCTCGCGGCCGAGCAGAGCTTCCTCGTGCTGAACCTCTACTCGAACGGCTTCTCGCCTCAGCTCGGAGAGTCGCTGGTTCGCGAGACCTTCGGTCACAATGCCGCCATAGAGAGCGGCGAGCTGGGTCTTCGCGACCGCTTCGGCAAGGTCCTCCCCCTCTCCATCGTCGTCCGTCTGGAAAGGTAAACACATTTCTTCGGCCCTGACTCCCGTGTGAAAAAGACGGGGCGCTTCGACAGGCTCTGTGACCGCGGTATTGGACGCGTGAGCGGCCGGGAAAATCTAGTCGGTGCGGAAGGAATCGGCTGTGATCTGGCCCTGCTTCTCGCGGATGACCTGGAGAAGGTGCTGGCCGTACTGATTCTTCAGCATTGGCTGTGCCAGCGCGCGGAGACGGTCCTCGTCGATCCAGCCCTGGCGGAACGCGATGGCTTCGAGGCAGGCGATCTTCAGTCCCTGTCGTTTCTCGATGACTTCCACGAAGGTAGACGCCTCGCTGAGCGAGTCGTGCGTGCCCGTGTCCAGCCACGCGAATCCGCGGCCGAGCAGCTGCATCTTCAGCTCTCCCCTCTCCAGGAACGCCTGATTCACGCTCGTGATTTCCAGCTCCCCGCGCGCGGACGGTTTTACGCCCGCCGCAATGTCGAGAACCGCGTTCGGATAGAAGTAGAGACCCGTGACGGCGTAGTTGCTCTTCGGCTCGCGCGGCTTCTCCTCGATGCTCAGCACGGCTCCGTCCGAGTCGAACTCCGCCACGCCGTAACGCTGCGGGTCTGCGACCCAATATCCGAAGATCGTGGCTTTGCCGTCGCACTCGGCGGTGCGCACCGCTTCCTTGAGCATCGAAGTGAAGTAGCTGCCATAGAAGATGTTATCTCCAAGCACGAGGCAGACACTGTCGTCTGAGACGAAGTCTCTGCCAATGATGAATGCCTGCGCGAGGCCGTCCGGCGAGGGCTGCAGGGCGTAGCTGAAACTTACGCCGAAGTCGCTCCCATCTCCGAGAAGACGCCGGAAACTCGGCATATCCTCGGGGGTGGAGATGATGAGTATGTCCCTGATTCCGGCGAGCATAAGCACGGAAATCGGGTAATATATCATCGGCTTGTCATAGACGGGGAGGAGCTGCTTGCTGACTCCCTTGGTGACAGGATAAAGGCGGGTGCCGCTGCCGCCGGCCAGGACGATTCCTTTCATTGTTTCTGAAGATTATTTCTTCGTGAGGGTGGTCTTTGTGTCGTAGGTATATTGTGAATAGTATGTATAACCTTCATATTTATACCAGAGGTTCCAGCCGTTAAGAGTAATAACGCCATCCTTGTAAGCTCCCAGAACCGGGCTGAGCTCTGTGCAGCCTGAGAATGTCCATCCATAATATTCCTGAGGAGCAACGGTTATGATACCTGTAGCAGGATCGAGAGTTGCATTGAGAGTGCCCCAGTCAGACCCGACCAAACCTGTGATGGTGATGTGGGTATCGTCAACCTTGGCGATGGTCACATCATTGTCGGAAGTATATGCCTCCCAGGAGGTATAATAATAGTTGTAGCTGCTGTTCTGGGCATATGTGCCGGCAATCGCGTCAGCGGTAACCGCACTTCCCTGGGGTGCAGGCCACTGGAAAGTCGAAGATGCGCCTGAAGTGTAATTATAGAAGTAGAGTTCTCCGCTGTTCTGGTCTCCGCTGAAGTTGGAATACTTGCTGATGGTATAGATATAGACATCCTCGTCGAGTCCGGCGTCGATATAGTAATATGAATACTCATCTACGCCCTTGGCATTGGTGATTACGAGCTGGTCGTTATTCTCTGCGTCAACGGTGAAATTGAGGTCATACCCTTCAACGTTGTACCAGTTCTTCAAACTGTAGCTTCCATCGGCCATTGCAACGAGATCGGCATTCCAGTATTTGCCGGCACCGTCGAAGAATGTGCCTGTGACTCTCCACATTTCCTTCTTGACCACTTCGAACTCCACGCTTGCCCTTTCGGATGGGCTGTAAGCCTCGTTCTTGGTTGTTGCATAGAGATAGAATGTGTATTTGCCAGGCTCAAGTTTGAGAGTGAGAGTAGTCTCGGAGGTAGAGCCTGCAGCACCGCCGTCAGCAAGGAAGCTATAGACGTAGGAGTCGGCATTCTCCACTGCATTCCAGGAGAAAGTCACGGACTCGTCTCCGACTTCAACCTTTACGACAGGTTTTGCGAGCGGAGTAATTGCGGCAGTGGTGCCGACGCACTGTCCGGCAGCGGATGCCAGATAGTCCTCGCTGCCCGTGGCAGGGCAAGCGACTACCTTGAAGGTATATGCCGTATTGTTCTGAAGACCGGTGAATTCCGCCGTGGTGCCCGAAGTGGAGCCGTTGCCGGCCTGAGATCCGTCAGAATACAGAAGCTCGTATGTATACTGTGCTGCATTGGCAACCTGTGCCCAGGTGAAGGTAAGGGAGTTGATTGTGGAGGCCGAAAGGCTCGGCTGCGGCGCAGTCAACTGAACAGGATCTTTCTTCTCAGGCTTGCAGGAAGAAAGAGCGACAGCTCCCAGAGCTGCGAGGGCGAGCACTGCGGCCGCCTTGCGGGCAATTGTAAATATTCTATTCATATCTTTTGGTTTTAATGGATTACGAAATACATTGCGGTCATTTCGACAGGCTCAATGACCGCAATGATGGTTTATTTCTTTGTGAGAACGGTTTCGGCTGACCATACATAACTGTAACTATAATCCGTATAGTACGCTGTCCAGCCTGACAGTGTAATCTCACCGTCACTGATATAGGCCGTCACCGGAGTGGTAGGCGCATCATATGCACAGAATACGTACCAGTCAAGCCAGGTCTGAGGCTCGAAGGTCAGAGTCGCGGCCGCGGCATCGAATTTCGCCGTCAATGAGTAGTCGGCGTACATAATTCCTGTGACAGTGACAGTCGTATCATCCACCTTCGTTATGGTGACATCATTTGTCGATGTGAATGCAATCCAGTTGGCGCCGTCGAATATCTGCTCGCCTGTACTGTTCTGAGCATAAGTTCCCACGATGTCATCGATTGTCAATGCCTTTCCGCTGC
>CAVCSJ010000116.1:0-5791 GCA_963604895.1 bacterium | reverse complement strand
GCTCGCCCACGAAGGTGTAGACCGTGCGGTTCGTGGCCTCGCCCGGGTCGATGTTGAGCATCTTTACCTTTCCGCCCTTTGTTATGGCTGATGCTATTTTCCCTATGATTACCTGGTCGCGTCCCTCGCTGAAGTTCGGAACGCATTCGATGATTCTCTTCATAAATATTTCTGGTTTAATTATTTCAACTCTTTTGGGCCCGAAGCTTCGCGGTCAGGGAGATTGTCGTAATGACAGGCGAAGTCCGCAACTCAAGGTATAAAGATAGGCATTATTTTTCTATCATCTGCGATTTTTAAGTAAATTCTTTCTGAAAAGAATAATTTAAAATTTCCACACGCCGATTTGCCGTATTTTCTTTGTTAAAATTGTTAAATACTTTAAATTTGTACTTTTAAGATTGAAATGAATATAAACTTGTTAATATGTACGATTTAGCGGTTATCGGCGGCGGCCCGGGCGGATACGTCGCAGCGGAGAGGGCAGGAGCTGCCGGACTCTCAGTGGTTCTTTTCGAAAGAAAGTCTCTCGGCGGAGTGTGCCTTAATGAGGGATGCATCCCTACGAAGACACTGCTCTACAGCGCAAAGCTCTACGATTATGCCTGTCACTCAGATAAATACGGGGTCAAGGTAGAAAATCCTGACTTCGATTACGGCAAGATTTTCGACCGCAAGGAGAAGGTCGTGAAGAAACTCGTGGGCGGCATCAAGGTCGCTATGCGAAACGCACAGGTGACCGTCGTGAACGCCGATGCCGTCATCAAGGGAAAAGACGCTGACGGAAACATCACCGTAACGGCCGCAGACGCTGATTATGTCGCACGTAACCTGCTGATCTGCACAGGTTCCGAAGCCGTAGTTCCTCCGATTCCGGGAGTAAGGGAAGCCGGTGACATCGTTATGACGAACCGCGAGATTCTCGCCCTGCGCGAGCGTCCTGAGCAGATCGTGATCATCGGCGGCGGCGTGATAGGAATGGAGTTCGTGAGCTTCTTCAATTCTCTGGGCACTAAAGTGACTGTGGTTGAGATGCTTCCGAAGATTCTCGGACCTGTCGACGATGAGATCAGCACGATGCTGCAGGGCATCTACGCCAAGCGCGGCGTAGATTTCAAGCTCGGCTGCAAAGTCACCGCCATCGAAGGCAATACCGTTGTGTATGAGGACCCTGAGGGCACTGTCTGCCGCGTCAGCGGGGACAGAATCCTTATGAGCGTTGGCCGTAAGGCCAATCTGAAAGGCTTCGGTCTGGAGACTCTCGGCGTGCTCTGCGAACGCGGCATCAAGGTCGATGCACAGATGCGCACAAGCGTGCCGAACGTCTACGCGGCGGGCGACGTGACCGGCTTCTCGATGCTGGCGCACACTGCGAGCCGCGAGGCGGAAGTCGCAGTGAATACCATCCTCGGCCGCTCAGACTCAATGCGTTACGACGCAGTCCCTTCCGTCGTCTACACGAATCCGGAGGTCGCGGGCGTCGGCATCACCGAGTCTCAGGCGGCAGCTTCAGGCCTTGAATACAAGGCGCTGAAGCTTCCAATGGCGTATTCAGGCCGTTTCGTTGCCGAGAACGAGCGCGGCGAAGGTATGTGTAAGATTATCGTAGAGGCTGATACTCACAAGGTTAAGGGCGTGCATATGGTCGGTACGCCGTCGAGCGAAATCATCGCCGCGGCCGGAGTGGCCATTGAGCAGGGAATGACCGCCGAGCAACTCCGCGAAGTCATCTTCCCTCACCCTTCAGTATCTGAAATCCTCAAGGAAACCCTCTTTACCTTATAGCCGCTATGAAAAAGTTTACCACCCTTCTGGCCGCGGCCGGAATGATTCTTGGCCTTGCCTCCTGTGACCGCGACGCTTACACGACCGCGCAATTCACTTATGCTGACAGCATTCCTCTCGAAGCCTGCGACAGCCTGACGCTCTCCGTGGACCACTCGTTCATCTATTTCAAGTCCGTGAAAGCCGGTCAGGAAGTCTGCGACCGTCTGAACGCTCAGATTGTGGACCTTGTCTTCGGAGATGATTTCCGGGGCAAGACCGTAGAGGAGGCTTCGAAATCGTATCTCGAGGAATTGACGGAAAACTATCAGAAGAATGCCGGTTCAGATTACAGGGACCTTATGGAATGGGGCGACGAGTATCCCGGAGCCTCCTGCGACTGGGAGGACTGTATGGCCGGTAATCTGACTACCTCATACAATGATAAATACATTACCTATTGCGCTTACATACAGCTCTTTTACGGCGGTGCCCACGGATCCCATACCGTTTATTACCGCATCCTGGATCTTGAGACGGGCGAGGCAGTCACCGAGAACGATATTTTTGCCCAGGGCTACGAAGATGCTGTGTCTGAACTGATTGCTGACGGCATCCGTGAGATGTACGAGGGTGAGCCGGACGGTCAGGATACTCTCGAGTCCATCTTTTTCGAGGATGTGCATCCGAACGGCAATATAGAGATTTCCGAGGCAGGCATCAGCTGGTGCTTCAACACCTACGAGATAGCTCCTTACTATGTCGGCACCATCGAGGTCCTGGTCCCTTGGTCCAAACTCTCCGGCTACCTCTCGAATGAGTTCAATTTCGAATAAGATATTCGCCCTTGCATTGGCCGCAGGCCTGAGCGCCTGTACGACGCTTCGCGTGGACGTGCTCGTGGTCGGAGGCGGGACGGCCGGAGTTTCAGCGGCCGTTCAGGCGGCACGCTGCGGCAGCCAGGTGCTTCTGACAGAGGAGACTCCGTGGCTCGGCGGGATGCTGACCGCCGCGGGAGTGAGCTGCATCGACGGAAACTATAATCTCCGAAGCGGGCTGTTTGGCGAGTATACTGACTCTCTGTCAATGCGTTACGGCGGCTGGGAGGCTTTGCGGACGGGCTGGGTGAGCAATATCAATTTCGAGCCGCACGTCGGCGAGGAGATTTTCGAGAATATGGTCTCGGGATGCGGGGAGCCGCTTAAGGTTTTTAAAGAGAGTAAGCTGCTGAGTCTGAGGAGAATAGGTGGCGGGTGGAAGGCTGAAATCGATGGTCCCTCCGGCAGCGCCGTGAAGGTTCGTGCGAAAGTCGTGATCGACGCGACCGAGCTTGGAGACGTCGCGACCGCGTGCGGAATTCCCTCGCGCATCGGAATGGACAGCGCCGCGACGACGGGGGAGAGCATCGCTCCGAGCGAGGCGAACGGCACCATTCAGGATATGACGTATGTCGCTGTGCTCAAGGACTTTGGCCCTGACGCCGACGTGCGCATCCCCGAGCCGCCGGGGTACGACCGCAGCGCCTTCGTGAACTGCTGCGAGAACCCGTTGAACTGCTCTCCGAACCCCGCGCGCACTCTGTGGCCTGCGGCCAATATGATAAGCTACGGCCGGCTTCCGGGCGGTAAGTATATGATTAATTGGCCGATAGAGGGGAATGATTTTTATGCTCAGACGATTTCGCTGTCCCGGGAGGCTCGCGATTCTGTTCATTCACTGGCTAAGAATTTCACCCTGGGATTTGTCTATTTCATTCAGAATGAATTGGGTTATAAGAACTTGGGGATAGCTGACGATGAGTTTCCGACTGCCGACGGGCTTCCGTTCTATCCTTATTTCAGGGAGTCCCGCCGCATAGAAGGTGAGGCTTTCCTTACTATGGACGCTGCTGCCGCGCCGTATGATTATCCTGTGCCGTATTATCGTACAGGTATCGCGGTGGGGGATTACGCAGTGGACCATCATCATTACAGAAATCCTGATTATCAGGATCTTCCGGATCTGCATTTCTATCCGATTCCTTCGTTCAATGTCCCTGCGGGGGTTATGCTTCCGAAGGGTTTCGACGGGATCCTGGTGACAGAGAAATCGGTTTCCGTTTCGAATCTTATCAACGGGGCTACGCGTCTGCAGCCCGTGGTGATGCAGCTCGGACAGGCCGCCGGGGCCTGGGCAGCGCTTTCCGTGCGCCTGGGTTGTGAGTTGCGCGATGTTCCTGTGAGGACTCTTCAGTCGTTGCTTCTTGACAGCGGGGCTTATCTTATGCCTTATCTGGATCTTAAACCTGGCGAGGCACATTTCGCTGCCATTCAGCGCATTGGCGCCACCGGCATCCTTCACGGCGAGGGCCGCAACGCCGGATGGGCGAACCAGACCTGGTTTCGCGCCTCCGATCCGCTGCTTTATGAAGAGATTTTCCTGGAGGACTATTATCCGGGATATATTCTGGACTCTTCCGGTTTCGGTTCTGGTTCGGTTTCCGGTTCGGCTCTCACTACCACTACCACTTCCGGCTTTGTTACTGTCGGCGCTATGGAGTCCATTATCAAGGACTTGGCAGCCCTTGACGGCACCTCGTTGCCGGCAACTTTCGGCACCGCCGAAGCCTGGACCGGCCTAGGCCTCACCGACTACGACCAGTCCCGCCCCATCACCCGTCTGGAAGCCGCCGTCCTCCTCGACACCTGCCTCTCTCCCTTCTCCCGCCCCATCACCCTCTCCGGCTCCCTGCTCTGATCATCATCTCCTATCATCTCTCCTATCACCATCTCCGGCTCCCGGCTCTAATCATCATCTCCTATCATCTCTTCCATCACCATCTCCGGCTCCCTGCTCTGACCATCCTCATTTATTATTGCTCCGCTTTTCGTCTGAAAGTCTGCACGGAAATCAGGATTGCTTTTGCTACCTTTGCATCCACGAATCCTAAAATAGTATAGCGATGGTATCTTTTGAGAGTGATTATGATAACGGGATGTTGCCGGAGATTCTGGAAAGACTCGCGGCGACAAATGACGAGAAATGTTCCGGCTATGGTTACGACCCCTATTCGGAATCGGCCAAAGCCAAAATTTTATCTGCTATAGGAAAAGAGGATGCCGAAGTCTTCTTCCTGGTGGGAGGAACTCAGACAAATGCGACCGTAATTGATTCACTTTTATTGCCTTGCGAGGGAGTCATCTGTGTGGAGACAGCCCATATCGCCGTGCACGAATCCGGCGCCGTGGAAGCCTCCGGGCATAAGGTCATAACCCTCCCTACTTCGGACAGCAAAATGGATGTCGCATCACTCAAGGCCTATATGGACAAGTTCCTTGCAGACGAGACGTATCCTCATATGGTTCAGCCTGGTATGGTTTATATCACTATGCCGACAGAGCACGGGATGGTCTATACCCGTGACGAACTCGCTATATTGTATGATACCTGCCGCCGTTACGAGCTCAAGCTCTATGTTGACGGAGCCAGACTGGGGTATGGACTGACGTCCAATACGTGTGATTTTGACCTGAAGTTCCTTGCGGCGCATTGTGATGCCTTCTATATCGGCGGAACGAAAGTCGGGGCGATGATGGGAGAGGCCGTGGTATTCTCCAATATCCCGGCCCCGAAATATTTCTTTACGACTGTTAAACGCCACGGGGCTTTGCTTGCCAAAGGAAGGATGGTCGGCATCCAGTTCGACACGCTGTTTACCGATGGGCTATATTTCAGGATTTCACGTCACGCCATAGATATGGCCGCCCGTCTGAAAGAGATCTTCGCTTCCGCCGGGATTCCACTGGCCGTGGATTCTCCTACCAATCAGCAGTTTGTAATCCTTAAGCGTGATCAGTACAACTTCCTTTCCAGCCGTATCAAGTTCGAAATCTGGGAGCCGAGCGAAACCGACGAGATCGTCTGCCGTTTCGTAACCAGCTGGGCCACAACTGATAGCGACCTCACAGCCCTTTCCTCCGCCCTTTCCTCCCTTCCGAAGTAAACACCCTATCGCCCGCCAGGCGACACTTTCCGTCCGGAAGGGAGC
>CAVCSJ010000115.1:0-6014 GCA_963604895.1 bacterium | reverse complement strand
GGCATAATGATTTTAAGGCCTTCGGCCAATCCTTCCCCTACCCTGTTCCTTATCCACCCTGAGGCAGCCTCCGCGAGGCTGACTCTTACGGCGTGATGAAGAAGGTCGGTCTCACAGCCGTCAAATACCGACGCCGCGAAAAGGCCGCACTGGGAAAGTTTCCCCGAAGATTTTTCCGGCAGGAAATCACAGAGAGACTCCCCTGAGCCGTGGCGCAGCATCGGAAGGCTCAGAAGGCCGTCGGAAGAGACTATGCTTTCATCCTCCGTGCAGCAGTTGAAAACGCGTACGGCCACTCTTATATCATATTTAATGGCGTCGAGAAGGTCCCGGGCTGAAGACCGCATCTCTTCCTTTATGTCATCACCGGCCTTGGCCGTGCCGCAGACCACATCGAACATTCTCCAGTCGAAAAACGGCAACACTTCTGAAGCGGTGAGTTTTCTGAACGGAATTTCTTTCAGAGAGGAGGTTTCTACAGGCTCAACCACCGCAGAGACAGGCTCGGCGACCGCAGGGGTTGTTTTCAGGGCTATCTTCGGACTGCAGCAAGGACAGGCGGTGATTGAACTTGTCGAAATCACCTTAGAGGCAGTAGCGGCATCCCGAAGTCCCGCGAGATGAGAGAGCTCGGCAAGTTTTTCATACTCAGCATCTTCCGCAGCCGCAAAAGCCTGCGGATCAGTCACGCAGCGTACTGCCTTGACGGCTGTCTGCGAAGCGTCGGATGCGTAATGGACATTCTTATATAAAGGCCTCAATTTCAGTGCCGTATGTTTGGCGGAAGCGGCGGCGCCGCCCACAAAGAGGGGGGTGGTGAAGCCTTCGGCAGTCATTTTTCGGCAAAGTTCCTCCATCCTGTAAAGCGACGGAGTGATGAGACCGCTGACACCGATGATATCGGCATTGATCCGCACAGCCTCAGCCATAATGTCCTCTTCCGGCACCATAACCCCAAGGTCGTGAACCTCGAAACCATTGCATTGGAGGACTATTGCGGTGATATTCTTTCCGATATCGTGCACATCCCCCTTCACTGTGGCTATCACGGCTTTCTTCCTCACAGGCGAGGCCTCCGCAGATGCATCAGAGGCATCAATATAAGGCTGCAGAACCGCCACGGCGTCCTTCATAACCTTGGCGGACTTGATTACCTGCGGAAGAAACATCTTTCCGTCCCCGAAAAGCTTTCCGACCTTTTCCATACCCGCCATAAGCGGCCCCTCGATAACGGCTGTAGGGCTTCCAAGGCGGGAAAGCGCTTCCATAAGGTCCTCTGACAGAGTCTCGGACGCTCCCTTTACCAAAGCCTCGGAAAGGCGCGAGAGAGGGTCGGGATTGGACGCATCAGCGGCCGGGACAGGATTGGACGCGTCAGCGGCCGCAGAAGAAAGCAGCGACTGCGCCTTGGCGACGAGTCGCGAAGTGGCTTGGCTGTCGCGCGCGAAGATGACGTCTTCCACGCAGCGGAGCAGCTCGGGTTCAATGCTGTCGTAGACCTGCAGCATCGTCGGATTCACGATGGCCATATCCAGACCGGCCGCGATCGCGTGGTAGAGGAACGCGGAGTGCATCGCCTCGCGGACGACGTTGTTGCCACGGAATGCGAACGAGAGGTTCGAGATGCCGCCGGAAGTCAGCGCGCCAGGCAGATTCTGCTTGATCCAGCGGACCGCTTCGATGAAGTCGACGGCGTACTTTTCGTGCTCTTTCATACCCGTTCCGATGGTCAGGACATTCACGTCGAAGATGATGTCGCTCGGCTGTATTCCTATGCCTGTCAGGAGTTTATACGCTCTCTGAGAGATTTCTGTCTTGCGCGCGAAGTCGGTCGCCTGACCCTTTTCGTCGAATGCCATCACGACCATCGCGGCGCCCATATCGCGGATTTCGGCGGCGCGGCGCAGGAACTCCTCCTGCCCGTCCTTGAGCGAAATGCTGTTCACAATCGGCTTGCCCTGAACATTTTGCAGTCCGGCGAGCAGCGTCTCCCAATGCGAGGAGTCGATCATCACGGCCGCGCGAGAAACCGCCGGGTCGTTCGAGGCGCAACGCAGAAAATTCTGCATCTCGGCGGTGCTGTCGAGCATCGCATCGTCCATATTGACGTCGATTATCGATGCGCCGCCCTCGATCTGAGATGCCGCGATTTTCAGGCCGCCGTCGTAGTCGCCCGCTGCGATGATCTTGGCGAACTTGCGCGAGCCGGCGACGTTCGTGCGTTCGCCGATGTTCGTGAAATTGCGGCTCCGGTCTATCGTGACGGTCTCCAATCCGCTGACGCTGAGCCGTTTCGAAGCTTCAGGCACGACTCTCGCCTTCATCTCTTTTATGGCTTCCGCCAATGCTTTTATGTGCTCGGGGCCAGTTCCGCAGCAGCCGCCCGCGATGTTCAGCAGGCCCTCGCCCGCCATTCGCGCCACGGCGTCGGCGAAAACTTGCGGAGTCATTGTGTATGAGCCGGTTTCGTCAGGAATGCCGGCGTTCGGGTGGCAGCTCACGCGGCAGGTCGCGAAGCGGGAGATTTCCTCGACGAGCGGGAGCATCTCCGCAGGGCCGAGCGCGCAGTTGATGCCGAAAGAGAAAGGATTCGCGTGCCGCACGGCGGTGTAGAACGCCTCGAGCGTCTGCCCCGTGAGCGTGCGTCCGCTGCGGTCGCTGACGGTCGCGGAAATCATCAGCGGGAAGCCTCTATTTACGTCTTCGAGGGCCCTGATGGCCGCTTTCGCGTTCAATGCGTCGAAGCAGGTCTCGATGAGAATCAGGTCTACTCCCCCGTCGATGAGCGCGCTGATCTGCGCCGCAAAAGCATTGCGAAGCTCGTCGAAACTGTATTGGCGGAACGCCGGACGGTTCAGGTCGGACGCAAGCGTGAGCGATTTGCCGCTTGGGCCGAGGCTGCCGGCGACTAGCACTCGCCTGCCCGCTCTGTCCGCGACCTTTCTCGCTATTCTGGCCGCGGCCAATGCCATATCGGGGGCTCTGTCTGAAAGTCCATATTCAGCCTGGGAAACGGCATTCGCGTTGAAGCTGTTTGTTTCTATGATGTCTGCTCCCGCGTCAATGTAGGCCTGATGGATGGCTTCGACGATGTCGGGGCGGGTAAGGTTGAGGCACTCGTTGTCGCCTTTGAGATCCACGGCGGCATCGGCAAACACATCGCCTCTATAGTCCTGTTCTTCAAGGCCATAGCGCTGAATCATCGTGCCCGTTCCTCCGTCGAGGATGAGAATTCTTTCGAGGCCGTCTTTTTCGAAATCTACCATTTTAGAAGCACTCTCTGAGGATGTCCAGGACGTTGTCCGGACGACCCATAGTGTAGAAATGTATGGCCTTGACACCGTGCGCGATAAGGTCCCGGCACTGGCTCAGGCACCACTCGCGGCCTATCTCGTAGCAGGCTGTCTTGTCCTCGGCGTGGGACTGGATTTCGGATGCGAGCGGCTCCGGGATGTCTATGGAGAAGGATTTCGGAAGCAGGGACACCTGGCGGGCCGTGGAAAGCGGCTTGAGGCCGGGGATGATGGGAATGGTGATTCCCGCCTGGCGGCAGAGGTCCACGAAGTGGTAGAAGACGCTGTTGTCGAAGAACATCTGGGTGACGATGTAGTCTGCCCCGGCATCCACCTTTTCCTTGAGATGGGCTATATCCTGCCCGATGTTCGGGGCCTCGAAATGTTTCTCCGGATAACCTCCCACACCCACGCAGAAACGCTTGTCGTTAGTCTTTTCGAAGTCGCTCACGGCCTTCACAAGTTCGCTCGCGTGGGAATAACCGCCCGGGATAGGGGTGAAACGCTTCTCTCCCACAAGGCTGTCGCCGCGCAGAGCCAGGATATTGTCCACGCCCAGGAACTTGAAATCCTGAAGCAGAAATTCTATCTGTTCGGCCGTGGCTCCGCCACAGATGACGTGGGGAACCACTTCCACATCGAATTCGCTCTGTATGGCCGCGCAGACCGCAGTCTCACTGATGCGGCGGCGTATCTGGCGACGGTCGAAACCACCATCGGGACGGGGTACATACTCTACCTCGTCCCGATGGCTGGTGATATTCATAAACGGAGGATTGAACTCCATAAACGGCCTGATGCTGTCCAGGAGTTCAGCCTTGGTCATTCCCTTCAGCGGAGGAACTATCTCAAGCGATGCGAAAGGCCTGACGGAAGTGGAAAGGATTTCTGATATCTTCATTCCTTATGGGGTTAAGTCCGTAAGAATGCAAAAATACCGAAATCCCTCCAATAATCAAATTATTCGAGCTCGCGGGCGCCGTCAGAGATGACTACGTCGTAGATCTTCGGAGCGTGGCCGAATTTGGCTGAGAAGAGCTCTACTGCAGCGTCGATGAACGGCTGGTAGAGTTCCTTCTTCACGAGGTTGATGGTACAGCCGCCGAAGCCGCCGCCCATAACGCGGGAACCGCTCACGTCCATCTTTCTGGCTATCTTGTTCAGGAAATCAAGCTCCTCGCAGGATACTTCATAGAGACGGCTCATTCCGAAATGGGTCTGGAACATCATCTCGCCGGCAGTCTCGTAGTCATTTCTCTCGAGGGCGTCGCAGACGTCGAGAACTCTCTGAACCTCACCGATAACGTACTCTGCACGGAGGAAATCCTCTTCCGTGATCTCACTGCGCACTTCCTCGAGCCATACTCTCTTGGCGTCGCTGAGGAACTCTACCTCAGGATGTCTTGCCTGGATGGCCTTTGCAGCAGCCTCGCAGGACTTGCGGCGGTCGTTGTATGCTGATGAAGCGAGTTCGTGCTTTACGCAGGAATCGATAAGTACCAGACGATAGCCTGCAGCCTCAGGATCAAATGGGAAGTATTTGTACTCCAATGTCTTGCAGTTAAGACGGATGAGACAGCCCTTCTTTCCGAACACGGAAGCGAATTGGTCCATAATGCCGCAGTTCACTCCGCAGTAGTTATGCTCGGTGCTCTGGCCGATCTTGGCAAGTTCGAACTTGTTTATACTGTTCTGATTCAGTTCATTGAGGGCGAAAGCGAAGCAGCTTTCGAGGGCGGCTGAAGAACTCAGGCCGGCTCCGAGCGGAACATCGCCTGCGAAAACGGCGTTGAATCCGCCTACCTTTCCGCCGCGCTTGATGGTCTCGCGGCATACGCCGAAGATGTAGCGGGCCCACTGCTGGATAGGTTTGTCCTCCTCGTTGAGGCCGAATTCCACGAACTCGTCATAATCGAGGGAAAATACCTTGACCCTGTCTGTTCCGTTCAGGGCGATTTCAGCCATTATACCCTTGTCGATGGCACCAGGGAACACGTAGCCTCCGTTGTAGTCAGTGTGCTCGCCTATGAGATTGATGCGTCCTGCTGACGCGAAGAAACGTCCCTTCTCTCCGAAAAGGGTCTGGAATTTTTCCTGTATCCTGGTTTTCATTTTATATAGTTTTATGTGTTTTAATTATACATTGAACAGGAAGTGCATTATGTCTCCGTCCTGGACGACATAATCCTTGCCTTCTATGCCCATCTTTCCTGCGGCGCGGATGGCCGCCTCGGACTTGTATGACATATAATCTTCGTATTTGATGACTTCCGCGCGGATGAATCCTCTCTCAAAGTCGGAATGGATGACGCCTGCAGCCTTCGGTGCCTTGTCGCCCTTGCGGATGGTCCAGGCGCGGCACTCGTCAGCACCTGCAGTGAAGAAGGTCTGAAGTCCGAGAAGCCTGTAGGCGCTCTGGATCAGGCGGACCACGCCGGACTCTTCAAGACCGAGCTCCTCAAGGAACATCTTTCTGTCTTCATAGTCCTCTATTTCAGCTATTTCCGACTCTGTCTTCGCGGCTATCACAAGGATTTCCGCATTCTCGTCCTTCACCGCCTCGCGAACTGCATCCACATAGGCATTGCCCGTGGCGGCGGAAGCCTCATCGACATTGCAGATATACATAACCGGCTTGTTGGTGAGAAGGTAGAGTTCCTTCGCCATAGCCTCTTCCTCTTCATTTGCAGGCTCCACGGTACGGCAGGATTTGCCTTCCAG
>CAVCSJ010000114.1:0-6016 GCA_963604895.1 bacterium | reverse complement strand
ATGGCCTCCATAATCTCCGGAGCGGCCTTGAAATCCATATCTGCCACCCACATAGGGATGACTTCCTCATCTATAGGCCCCGCAGGGCTGACAGCGTCCCACTTCACGCAGCCTGTGCCGCGGCGGGTGACGATTTCATCGAAATTATACTTTCCCATATTACTTTAATTTTAACGCCGGAAACGTCAAAGTTTACGACTCGCGAATATACTAAGAATGAACGAAAATATGTACTTTTGCAAGTTCAAACGTATATACGCAATGACAGAAGAACTCAACCTGGTTGCCGAACTCGGCATAATCCTGTTTGCCGCAGGATTCTGTACGATCCTGTTCAACAAGCTCAAACAGCCTATAATACTCGGTTATATCGTGGCCGGATTTCTCGTCGGTCCCAAGCTGGGACTCTTCCCGCAGCTTGCAGACCAGGCGGCAGTAAGCGAGTGGTCGGAAATCGGAATCATCTTCCTGCTCTTCGCCCTGGGACTGGAATTCAGTTTCAAGAAGCTTCTGAAGGTGGGCAGCACGGCGATAATCATCGCGGGAATAAAGATCGTCGGAATGTTCCTGGTGGGTCTCATAACCGGTTACATATTGAAATTCAGCACTATGGAATGCATATTCCTGGGCGGACTGATGTCTATGTCCTCAGCTTCCATAGTCCTTAAAGCCTATGAGGATATGGGCCTGAAGAAGGCCCCGCACACCCAGATAGTCTTCGGAACCCTTGTAGTGGAGGACATTATGGCCATCGTTATGCTCGTGCTCCTCTCCACCGTCGCCGTATCTAACAAGTTCTCCGGCAAGGAAATGATCATCGGCATCGGAAAGTTGGCATTCTTCCTGCTCCTGTGGTTCCTGGTGGGCATCTATATCATCCCTACCCTTCTGAAGAGAGCCAAGAAATATATAAATGACGAGATACTTCTGATAGTCAGCATAGCCCTCTGCTTCGTGATGGTTTCCTGCGCCACCTATGCGGGATTCTCCTCAGCCCTCGGAGCCTTCGTAATGGGTTCCCTTCTTGCAGAAACCACTGAAGGCGAAAAGATTGAGAGGACAATGAAGAGCATCAAGGACCTGTTCGGAGCCATATTCTTCGTCTCTGTGGGTATGATGCTCGACCCTGCCGTCATAGCTCAGCATTGGGTGGCGATCCTCGTCATCACCGCATTCACCGTCGTCGGAATGGTATTCTTCACGACCACAGGTGTAATCGTGGCCGGAAAGGGCCTCAGGAATGCCGTCAATACCAGTTTCAGCGTCACTCAGCTCGGCGAGTTCGCTTTCATCATCGCCGGCCTGGGCTGCTCGCTCGGCGTTATGCGCGACTTCATCTATCCTGTAGTCATCGCCGTTTCCGTCATCACGACTTTCACAACTCCTTATATGATAAAGGGCGCGGATCCGTTCTGCGACCGTCTCGAGAAGAAGATTCCGGCGAAGGTTCTGAAGTGGATAACTCCCTCACATTCAGACGTTACGATAAGCAAGGAAGACGAAGGCGGATGGAAATACATCTGCGGTCAGTTCTTTATGAGGATTCTTTTCTACGGCATCATCCTCGGGGCCATCCTCTATGCCTCAAGGCATTATAGCGAGCCGTTCCTCGCGCGTATCTTCCCGAATATGAGCGTTCTGACTCAGAATATCATCATTGTGGCCATCACTCTTGTGGTAATGTCTCCGTTCCTCTTCGGTCTCGGCATCAGCCGCGGAGCCAAGGACGGCAAGGCTAACAGAATAGCCTTCGAACTGATTGCCAAGAAGCCATCGAACCGCGCGCCTATGGTAGCGATGATGCTCACCAGAGTCTTCATCGCCATCGGTTTCGTGATTGCCCTCTTTATGATGCATTTCAAGATGAGTTTCTGGTTCATCTTCCTTCTCGCGCTCGCCGGAGTGGAGTTCGTTCTGCTTATAAAACGCTATGCCAAAGGCTATTCCGCAATCGAGAAGACATTTATGCAGAATCTTAGCGCAAGAGAGGACCAGGAAAGGGAGAACGCTCCCGTCACCGCAACCGTAAAGGACTCGCTCACAGGCTACGATGTGGTCCTGGAGCTCTTCACCGTGTCCTCCGACTCAGAGATTGTCGGCAAGAAACTGTCTGAAATCCAGATACTTAAGAACTGCGGAGTGAACATTCTCAAGATTATCCGCGGCTCGCGCAACATTCTGATTCCGAACGGAGAAGAGAGCGTCTACCCTGCCGACCAGCTGCTCGCGGTGGGCACGAAGGAGCAGGTTTCCGCATTCGGAGAAGCTATGCAGGAGGCCGACAAGCCGGCCAATGAAGCCCCTGATTCCGAGGAGTTTATAGTGAAGCGAGTTGAGCTCGGGCAGACTTCGTTCCTGACCGGCAAGGTCCTGAAGAATCTGGATATGCGCTCCGCCGGCTGCATCATAATCAGCGTGCTTCGCGGCGACAAGTTCTACACGAACCCCGATCCAGGCCTGGACCTTCGCGAAGGCGACACAGTCTGGCTCGCCGGCACCGCCGAAGGCTGCTCCGACTTCTGCGAATAATACAAAATTGGCCGCCTGATCGAGGCGGCCAATTTTATTATAAACCTTTGGTGTTGGTGTACTTGAAGCGGCGGATCTTGCGGGTGGCGGTCTTTTCGAACGGCTCCTTCATTACCTGGACGTCGCTGACCTTCGAGGTCTTGTTTACGTTCTTGTTCACGATGCCGAGGATCATCTGCTTCTTCTCCTCCAGCTTCTTGAGGAACTCCTCCTCGCCCTCGTGATCCCAGTCGATCGCGCTCTCGTCGAAATTCACGAGCGCCACGAGCTTGCCCTGGCGGGGCACGATAACTGATTCATTCACAGTATCTATGCCATTGATCACCTGCTCGATTTCCTCAGGATAGATATTCTCGCCCGAAGGACCGAGAATCATATTGTTCAGACGACCCTTGATATGATAGCGTCCCTTCTCGTCGATGCACGCGAGGTCATTCGTGCGAAACCAGCCGTCAGGCGTGAACGCCGCGCGGGTGCGGTTCGGATCCTTGTAGTAGCCGAGCATCACGTTCGGGCCCTTCGCCACGATCTCGCCCTCGCCCGTCACAGGGTCAAGGTTGTAGAGCTTGAGAGACACTCCGCGCACCGGAATGCCTATCGAACCCGGAGTGCGGTTGCGCCCGAGCATAAAGCTGAGCAGCGGCGACGTCTCCGTCAGACCGTAGCCGATCGCATACGGGAAGCGCGCCCTGAGCAGGAACGTCTCCACCTCAGGGTCCAGTTTGGCTCCGCCAATGCCGAAGAAGGTCATCTGGCCTCCGAAGGTCTGACGGAGTTTCATTCCTATCACGCGATAGAGAATGAACGGCATATGCTTCTGCAACCAGCTGAGTACCGGGCTTTTGCGTATGGTGGGAACAATACTGTTTCGATAGATCTTCTCGATGATGAGAGGAACCGAGAGCATCGTGGTCGGCTTGACCTCCTTCATTACCTTCAGCAGAAGCGAAGGAACCGGCGGCTTCGAGATGTAGTATACGCTGCCGCCCACATACATAGGATAGAGCATACAGATGGTCATCTCGAGAGTATGCGACATCGGAAGGATGGAAAGCCAGCGGTCATAGGAGTGACGCTTGCAGCAGTGATAGCAGGACTTTACGCAGGAAGTGAGATTGCGGTGGCTGAGCACCACCCCCTTCGCGTTTCCGGTGGTTCCTGAAGTGTAAATGATGCACGCGATGTCGTCCGGCAGAGGCATAGCCACCTTTCCGTCGCAGGTGAAAGCCTCGTCATCCTGCTTGATGACTTCGAAGGTCTCGATATCGATCACAAGGGCGAGACGGTCCATAACCTCCTGATTCACATTGTGAAGCAGCCTCTTCGAAACGAAAAGGACCTTGGATTCGGAATGGGTCAGGACATTGCTGACTTCATTTTCAGAGGATTCCGGAAGAATCGGAACTGCTATGCGGCCGAAAGGAACGGCTGAAAAGAATGCCACAGTCCAGTTCGGCATATTCTGGGAATAGATGGCGACCTTGTCACGGGCGCCGACGCCGTACTGGGTGAGAATCTTGGACATCTCATCGCAGGCGATCTTGAAACTTGAGTAGGTGTAGCTCTTGTCGGCGTCCGCCATAGTGGACATAAGACGCTTCGGGAACTGACCGGTGGCATACTCATAGAGTTTGGCCAGGGTATCTACATATGCCTCTCTGAAGGCGTTTCTTCTACTGAATAACTTCATAATAATGATGGTCTCCCGAGCCGCCCCGGAGGGGGAATTGCGGGAATTTAATTTCACAAATATAATTAAGTCCGCTCTCAAATCCACAATTTACTTGCCTTTTGTGGTGAAATTTGTGATTTTGGCAGACAATTTTGAACTTTCGGATGTTTTTTTAAATGCCGTGGGGCGCGCGGAAAAGATATGATGGCGGAGTTTTGGAGTTGAGAGAGAATGTGACTATATTTGTTAGTTTGGAGATGGAGTCCGCGGAACGGAATGCCGCGAGCGGAACTCGGGGCTTGATAAAAATCCTCGGGACGAAAAAGGGATAACAACAAAAAGAGATACTGTTTATGAAAAAGATTCTATGTGTTGCAACGGTCGCTTTGCTGACACTGTCAGCGATGGCGGCGCCTAAAAAGACGGTGAAGGAGACGGTTACCCCCGCTTCCGATTCACTCATAACCTATGTGGGCCGCACCCTGGTGGACGGCGGCAGCGTGTCATTCGACTGGACAGCCACCTACGCCCGCATTTCATTCGAGGGCAACTATCTGGCCATCAACGCTTCGGACACCCGTCGCGACTATTTCAACGTATGGATTGACAAGGCCCCTACAGCCGAGCCTGACCGTATCATAGCCATAGGAAACGGCGACGAAAAGAGCACTTTCGGCAAGATCGAAGTGAACAGCGTCTATGACGGCCGCATAGAAATCGTGAACGAGGCCGACTTCAAGGCCATCTACGGCAAGAAGATCCCTTCACAGCACTTCGTGACCATCCAGAAGCGCACCGAGGGCGAGCAGGGAACCACCACCTTCAAGGAAATCATCACCAAGGGCAAGCTCATCCACGCTATGCCGCTGAAGCCTCGCCGCATCGAATTCGTGGGAGATTCCTACACCTGCGGCTACGGCTCCGAGAACAGCGTCGCCTCAGACCCGTTCACCCCGGAGACCGAGAACTGCGGAAAATCCTATGCATCAATAGTTTCCCGTTATTTCAACGCTGACTATGTAGTGGTTGCCCACTCCGGAATGGGCATCGCCAGAAACTACAATTCGAATGTCTCCGGCTGGTATATGCCTGAGCGCTACACCCAGACCTTCGATATGAACCGCGATATGAAATGGGACGCCTCCCAGAGCGAATTCAAGCCTGACATCACCGTCATCTATCTGGGTACCAATGACTTCTCAGTAAGTATGCAGCCGAGCGAATCCAGATTCACTTCGAATTACCTCCAGCTTCTCCAGGAAATAAAGGACAATTACGGCGAGGATCATCCTATCCTCTGTATGTCATCCATCTGCGACGAGAACCTGAGCAAATATGTTCACGCGGCCGTAAAGAAGAGCGGAATGAAGAACGTGAACTATATGGACTTCACTCCGGGCATCCATCACAATGACGACCGCAACCTCGGCGCCAGCTCCCATCCGAACTATCTGGCACATCAGAAGCTTGCATATCAGGTGATTCCGTATGTTGCCACACTGACAAGCTGGGGACTTAACAATGAAGTGATAAAATAAATTTAAAAACGCATATGAAAACAGGAAAAAAGATCGCAGGCATCCTCAGCCTGATAGTGATCCTCGCATTGGCGGGCTTCTGCTATTTCCGCTTCTGCTTCGTCTTCGGCGAAGGCGTGAAGGCCGGAGAACTGAATCAGGTAATGTACAAGGGCTACGTTTTCAAGACCTATGAGGGCCGTCTCATCCAGACAGGCTTCAAGGGCGCAAAGGGCACGAACAGCATCCAGTCGAACGAGTTCAATTTCTCGGTCGTAAACAAGGATGTAGCGGATTC
>CAVCSJ010000113.1:0-6057 GCA_963604895.1 bacterium | reverse complement strand
AAAAATTAAAATATTGTCGTATCTTTGCTGCGTGAAACCGGGGCCGGAGTGCCAGAGAAAGAAAAGAAGATGAGAAGATGAGAGGACATAAGACCTTGAGTTTAACGGAATTGGTTAAGATATGGCAACACAGAGGAAATGCGCCGCGAGGGAGAGGATCCTGCAGACGGCGGGGGAACTGTTCGGGAAGTTCGGCTATGAGCGGACGACTCTCGAGGGCATTTGCCGCAAGATGGGCAAGGCCAAGACATCCATTTATTATTATTATGACGGGAAACAGGCCCTGCTGAAGGAAATAGTGGGGCAGGAGTTCGCGCATCTGAAGGAGCAGCTCGAGCCCGTGATGGTCGTGGACGATAATCTCACCTCCGCGAAGATCCGCGCTTATCTCAAGGAGCGGATAAAACGAGTTCCCGATATGCAGGTTTATCCGCAATTTATTGTAAACCAGTATTCTGAGGCGAATGATGAGGCCCTCGCAACAGTCCGTGAGATCCGAACGGAATTCGACCGCTGGGAAAGGGAGAAATTCTACAACGTCTGCTGTTTCGGACGCAAGAACGGAATCCTTCCGGAGGTCGTTAAACCGGATGCCTTCGCGGATATGATACAGTTGCTGTTCAAAGGCATCGAAAGCCAGATGGTGATTTCAAAGGACAGGGAGAGCGACCTCGCGACATACGAAGCGATGGTGGATTTCCTCATAAGGGACAATCAATAATAAAAATATGAAAAACAGAAATTCAGCCAGGTGTCTGCTGATGGCCGCAGCGGTCATCTGCACCTCCTGCCATTCTCCGGCCCGAAAGGACGGCTATGTCAAGGCTCCGGTGAAAGTCAGTGTACAGACCGTGCAACCGCAGGGAAACATCTCGGGCAAGACCTACGTCGCAAAAACCCAGGCATCGAAATCCTCGATAATCACCAGCCCGCTCCCGGCAACATTGATGCAGATCAATGTCCGTCAGGGAGATAGAGTTAGCAAAGGCCAGGTAGTGGCCGTAGTGAAAGCCGAGAGCGCCGAAAACGCATTGGACGCGTCAGCGGCCACTCTGAAGCAGGCGCAGGATGCATACGACCGCCTGCAGGCGGTCAAGGACAACGGCAGCGTGCCGGAACTCAAGCTGGTCGAGGTCGAGACGCAGCTTGCGAAGGCGCGAGCCGCTTATAATCAGGCGCTCAAGGCTAGCGAGGACTGCTCCGTGAAGGCTCCTTACGCGGGGACCGTGAGCGAAGTGTATCTCGATGAAGGAGAGAGGATTACGCTCGAGCAGCCGATACTTCGCATTGCGGATGTCGCAGCTCTCGAGGTCGTGATCGCCGTGCCGGAAGGGGAGATGGGCGAGATGAAGATTGGCCGCAAGGCCGTCCTGACAGTGCCGGCACTCGGAGATGCTGAGAGTCAGGCACATATCATCCGTCGCGGAGTCGATGCTTCGCTGCTCGCGCACACCTATGACTGCGTGCTGGCTACAGACTCGAAAATCGAAGGTCTGCTGCCTGGAATGGTCGGCAAGGTTGTCTTCGAAAATACTGATGCTCAGGAGATTGTGATTCCTTCTTCGGCGGTGCGCACGGACTCTGACAGCCGCTATGTCTGGACTGTCGACGAGAATGACTGCGTGAAGAAAACGAATGTGCGCATAGGGGGATTCTCCGGCAAGGGAGTGATTGTCACTGAGGGACTTGGCGAAGGCGACAGGCTCATCGTCGAGGGTATGTCGAAGGTATCCACGGGAATGAAAGTCGAAGTATTATGAAACTGGAAAACCGCAAAGGCGCGATTTCTTCTGTAGTGAGCGGCGCGATCCGCTACAAGAACATCGTGTATATGATTCTCGGGATGCTCATCGTGCTGGGAATCTTCGGACTCGTCAACATAAACAAGGACGAGTTTCCGACCTTTGAGCTGAAGCAGGGACTCATCGCGGCGGTCTATCCGGGCGCGGACGTGCATCAGGTCGAGGAAGAGGTCGGAAAACCTCTGGAGGAGCTTCTGTTCACGTTTTCGGAGGTCAGCCGCAAGGATACCAAGGTCGTGTCGAAGGACGGTATGTGCTATATCTATGTGGATTTCGTGGATAACGGCAACAAAGACGAGGCCTGGTCGAAGATAAAACTCAAGATAAATTCCTTCAAGCAGACCCTGCCTCCGGGAGTGCTCACTGTGGTTGTGATGGACGATTTCAGCGCGATAAGCACGCTTCTGATTGCGCTCGAGTCGGATGACAAGGGCTGGAGCGAGATGAAAGACTATGCGGATGACCTTGCCGAGCGGCTCAGGCTTCTGCCGAAGCTGGCCAATGTCAAGGTGCTGGGAACGCAGAGCGAAGAGATCGCCGTGACATTGGACGCCGACAGGCTGTCCGCCTATGGAGTGTCGCAGAGCTCACTGATGCTTGATTATCAAACTTCTACGCTTCAGGCTCTCGGCGGTTCGTTCTCCACCTCTTACGGAGTGTCGCCGGTGCACGTGCCGAAGACGATCTCCGACGAGCAGGAACTCGCCGACAGGATCGTACTGCATACTGCCGATGATAAAACTCTGAGACTCAGAGATATCGCGACTGTTGAGAGACGATACAAGGATCCTGAATCCTTCGTGAGCTATAACGGGCACACCGCGGTGATTCTTTCCGTGGAGATGCGTCCGGACAATAATATCGTGGCGTTCGGTCGCGATGTGGACAAGGTGCTCGAGGAGTTTATGGCGGATGCTCCTGATAGCGTAACCATCTCACGCATAACGGATCAGCCTAAGGTCGTGGGGACTTCCGTGTGGTCATTTCTGCGGGATCTGGTCATCTCGATGCTTGTGGTGATCGCAGTGATGCTGCTGCTTTTCCCTATGCGCTCGGCGCTCATCGCAAGCTCGGGCGTGCCGGTATGCACGGCAATTGCGGTGGCTCTGATGTACACCTTCGGAATCTGTCTGAACACGGTGTCGCTGGCAGCTCTCATTGTGGTGCTGGGTATGATCGTGGACGATTCTGTCATCACTATGGACGGGTATATGGACAAGCTGGGCAAGGGTATGTCGCGGCTCGAAGCCGCCTGCGCAAGCGCCCAGGAACTGTTTATGCCGATGTTTATGGCGACGCTCGCCATCTCGGCGATGTTCTTCCCGATGAGGCACATCATTTCCGGCTATCTGGGTGACTTCGTGGACACGTTCCCGTTCGTGATCGCCTTCTCGCTTATGACATCGCTGGCCTATGCCATCCTGGTGGTGCCGTCCTTCGAGGTCCGCTACATCCACAGTTCTCGTGCGACCGGAAGCGGTCTGCTTACGAGGATGCAGAACAAGATGTTCGCTGGACTCCAGAACGGCTATGAATGGCTGCAGGACAAGTGTTTCCGTCATCCGTTCGTGACGATTCTCGGCGGACTCTGTGCCATCGGACTCGGACTTCTTATGTTCACCCGGATCAATGTTCAGCTGATGCCTATGGCTTCACGTCCGCAGTTCGTGGTGGAAGTTTATCTGGATCCGTCGGCGGATCTGACTAAGACTCAGGTGGTTTCGGATTCGCTTTCGAGTATGCTCAGGCGCGATGACCGCATAGTTTCCGTTACAGAATTCATCGGGACAGGAACTCCTCGATTCCACGCGACTTACGCTCCGATTCTTCCTGGAAAGAATATCGCGCAGCTTATCGTGAATACAAAATCCGAAAAGGCCACGGAGTCCTTTCTGGCGGAATGTGAGGATAAATATGAGTTCTATTTCCCTGAGGCTCAGATACATTTCAAGCAGATGGGCTATCAGGTGGCCTCTTCTCCTGTGGAAGTTCTGGTCAGTGGGGACGATTATGAGACTCTGAAGCCTGTAGCTGAACAGATTGAGAGCTTTATGGAGACTGTTCCGAGTCTCAAGTGGGTACACAGTGACGCTGACTGGGATCTCGGGTCCATCTCGCTGGAAATGAACGAGGAAGAGTCCTCGAGAGTGGGTGTGAACCGCACGCTTATGAATCTCTCGCTGGCGGGAACCCTGGAGGGCATTCAGATTTCTTCCATCCGCGAGGGGGACGAGGAGATTCCGGTGAATCTCTACACTTCGAATCTGAACGATGACAGTCCTTACGAGGCTCTTTCGAACACTCTCGTGCCGACTTCGCTTCCCGGACTCTCCGTTCCTGTGCGTCAGGTGGCGGAAGTGACTCCGGATTGGGAGCCGGAGAGACTGTGCCGCGTGGACGGGCGCGACTGCATCACGGTGGGAGCCGACTTGAAGTACGGCCAGAGCCAGCCTGTTCCGATGCGCGATGTGCGCAAGTTCCTCAAGACTCTGGAACTGCCTGAGGGTGTGGATGTTTCGCTCGGCGGGCTGAACAGCATAAATGGTACGGTCGGTCCGGAAATCGCCCTTTCGTTCTTCGCTGCGGTGATGGTTCTGTTCTTCCTGCTGGTATTCCATTTCAAAAAGATTTCGCTTGCGGTTCTGACCGTAATCCTCTCGTCCATCTGCCTTTTCGGCGCGTTCTTCGGACTCTGGATTTTCGGGCTGGACTTCTCCCTGACGGCCGTTCTCGGACTCATCAGCCTGGTGGGCATCATCATACGAAACGGAATCATAATGTTCGAGTATGCGGAGGAGCTTCGCTTCGAGCACGGTCTTCCGGTCAAGGAGGCCGCGGAGGAGGCGGGCAAGCGCCGAATGAGACCTATCTTCCTGACTTCCAGCACGACAGCGCTCGGCGTACTGCCGATGATCATCAGCGCGGACCTGCTCTGGATGCCGATGGGTGTAGTAATCTGCTTCGGCACGCTGCTCTCGATGATTCTCATAACTCTCATAATGCCAGTGTCTTACTGGCTCATCTTCCGAGGCTCCGAGCGAAAGGCCGCTGCGGCCGCTATCGCGTCCAATTCCGATACGCCATCCTACAATGATTAGTCCGACAATTAAAGAAAAAGGCAATGATTAAAATAATATATATGATTCCGCTGCTCGCCGCCTGCAGTTTCGTAACATCGGCGCAAAACGCCGTCGATTACGATACATCGGCTGCCGTAAGCCCTGTGGTCAAGCTGACACTCGGTGACTGCCGCGAGCGTGCCCTTTCGGACAATGCTTATGCACGCAACGCGCAACTGGATGTCCGTGCCGCTTGGCTTCAGAAGCGCGAGGCTCTCTGGGAGTACTTCCCAAGGGTTTCCGCCGTGGCGGCGGGGTATTGGTCGCACAAACCGCTTGTGGAAATTACGGCAGAAGATATTCTGGGCGAAAATTCTCAGGAATTGATAGCCGGTATGAGTCAGATGTATGGCATAAATACCTCATTTTCAGGCTTTGAGAAGGGCTGGGGAGCCGCAGTGCACGCCATTCAGCCGGTGTTCGCCGGAGGACGGATTGTGAACGGGAACCGCCTGGCCGCTGTCGGGATGGAAGCGGCTGAACTGCGTCTGGACATACAGAACCGCAAGACCGTGATCGAGGTGGAGGACATCTGGTGGCAGGGCGTTTCGCTGCAGGACAAGCTTGAAACCCTTGATTATCTGGATGCTACATTGGATACCCTCTATGCGAATCTTTCCAATGCCGTATCTGCCGGCCTCTCCGCCGAGACCGAGACGCTGCAGCTGGAATTGAAGAAAACAGAATTGGCTGCAAGCCGCAGGAAAGTGGAGAGCGGAATCAGGCTCTGCAAGATGAATCTGCTGAACGCTATCGGGATGGAGTATAGTGTGACTCGCGCCGGTGCGGGTGACGGCCGTCCGTATCTGGATGATGTGGTGCTGGATATGCAGTCGGAGCTTCCGCTTAGCCCGGAGGCATATTGGCGGGACGCCGAATCGGCGGTTATGCAGATGAATGAGACTCAGTTGCTTGCGCTGCAGGTGAAGGCGAAGCGGCTGGAGAAGAAGATGGCGGTTGGGGAGGCTCTGCCGCAGCTGGCTGTGGGCGTCGGTGCGGGCTATTACGATCTGAACGAAGCCGGGAAGTCGAATGCGATGGCGTTCGCTACGGTGAAGGTTCCACTTTCGGACTGGGGCAAGACCGCGCGTAAGGCGCAAAGGCTTGAAACCGAGGTGCAGAAGGCTGAGAACGAG
>CAVCSJ010000112.1:0-6114 GCA_963604895.1 bacterium | reverse complement strand
AAGTAGGACTGCGGATGGTTGCAGACCGGGCAGACCTCCGGGGCCTTCTTGCCGACAACTATGTGGCCGCAATTTGAACATTCCCAGATCATTTCGCCCTCCTTCGAGAACACAACGCCCTCCTTGATGTTGGCGAGAAGCTTGCGATAGCGCTCCTCGTGGGCCTTCTCGATGGCTGCGACGGCAAGGAAAAGATTCGCGATGCGGTCGAAACCCTCTTCGCGGGCTTCCTTCGCGAAACCTTCATACATATCGGTCCACTCGTAATTCTCGCCTGCGGCTGCATCAGCGAGATTCTGCTCTGTGGATGGAACGGCGCCGTCGTGGAGAAGCTTGAACCAGATCTTGGCGTGCTCCTTCTCGTTTGCGGCTGTCTCTTCAAACAGCTGGCCTATCTGGACATAACCGTCCTTCTTAGCCTTCGACGCATAATAATTATACTTCGTAAATGCCTGTGATTCACCGGCAAATGCGGTTTTGAGGTTTTCCTCGGTCTTTGTTCCTTCAAGTGGTTTCATCGTTTCTGATATTTGGATTATTTCTAATTTAGGTTACAAAGTTAAGAATAATATCGATTGCTGTCAAGATGCCGGGCGATAAAATTGCAGAATCTTGTCAGATTTCCGGCATTGCGCTGACGCCGACGGTGAGGAAGATGGTGAGGATGGTGGTGAGTAAGAGGAGCAAGAGGAGCAAGAGGAGCAAGAGGAGCAAGAGGAGCAAGAGGAGTAAGAGGAGCTACAAATAAAACCGGCGGCCGTCGGATAGAGCCGACGACCGCTGGCGAAAATGAAAAAGGCCGTGTTAATCTTTACTCCGCTTCGCGGTAAAGAGTCTTGGCTGCTTCGAGGAAAATGGTTATTCCTGAAGCGGGGAAGAATTATTTAGCTTCGCGGTAAAGAGTCTTGGCAGCTTCGGTGATGGCTTTCTCGGCGTGGCCAGGCTGGAGACTGGAACCGATCACCTGGAAAGTCAGATGGCTGGCCGCATTGTCAGAATAGATATAGCCGGACTCGAAAGGACCGTCGGCCAGAGCCACAACCATCAGCTTCGAAGCAGGCATCTCGTGCTTGATGCGGTAACCGATTTCGGTATAGAGCTCACCGCTGACGCTCACGAGAGTGATGTCGCCCAGACGGACCAGACCGACACCGATATGACGGTCACTTGCAGGCTCGTATCCCGGATCATAATTCTCTCTGCCGGTGGTATCCAGACGCTTGCGTCCCGGAACGGCGATGACGGTCTCGGCACCCTTGATGGTCGGATTCTCCTCATACTGAGTATCATAGAGCATAATTTCGATAGCTTTGAAGCCCATTGCATTGCCGAGCATATGGACATATTCGTCCTTGCGGTCGATCATCGCCTTGTGAAGGGCGACCTTGTCCTCAGCAACAGCCTTAGGCGTGAAATCAGGATTACCCTTGGTGTGAACTCTCTTAGCCATAACACCTTTGACCTGCTCAGTCTCCTGGAAAATGTCGTTGTAAGCCAGCGCCGGATTCACATCGCCGGAAGCGGCCTGACTGAATACAGCCACGGTATTCTCGCCGAACACCTTCTCTATCAGCGCGCAGGCATCGCCAGGGAAATCGGCGCTTACCACTCCGCTCATAAAGAAATTAACCGGATGCATACCGTAATTCATATATACTGCGATAGGAACATCCTTCTCATCAAGGAACGTAACGACTGAAAGATCCTTGTCGGCAGGTGCGGTCCAGTTCGGAGCCTGCTCCCATTCCTGACGGTCATTATAGTTGTCGCGGTTCACATTCAGGTCCAGAGAACGCTTGCCGAAGCCCACGCGGGCAGGGCGTGCAGCCGACTTGGCATCGCACACCGCCTGAACGATGGCCTTCTGAATCTGGTCCGCCGACGGGATATTGGCAGCGCCGATTCCGGCGGTGCCGCCGCTGTGAGTATGGGTGGAGGAGATGATTACATTGGCCGAAGGCACGCCGGCCTTGGTCCCGATCTCACGGATTACGCTTTCCAGATCGTGGCAATGGCTGTCCATCGAGACGATAGCGGTCGAAGATTTGCCGTCGGAGGCGTAGATCGCGCGTACATAGAGTTTCCCGCGGATGATGTCCGTGGAGTGCTGCAGGTCGCTGACCGAAGGAGTGACGTCCACCTTGGCTGCGCCGGCAACAAACGTTTGCGCCGATGCGCAGACGGATGCCGAAAAGGCGAGGAGTGCGAGTAAAATAATTCTTTTCATCGTAATAGTGTTTTATAAAAAGTGATTGAACTGTCGTTGTGGTTGCTTTTCACAAAAATCGTTAAAATCAGCCTCTGAAGCTTGCCAAATTCTTCAATCTCTTTAGCATTCTGAACAGAAGTCAAGAAAATGACAAGGGAATTGAAGAAAATGCAAAGTGTTTTCGAACGTTTTATAGCAACTTTGAACTACGAGACAACTCATTAATAACACAATATGAAAAAATCATCAGCAATTCTTCTTACGGCCCTGTCCGCAGCGATGGTTCTGACCTCCTGCGGCTCCAAGACGGCCCCTGCCCGCGAAGTCTCCATCGATGAACTTCAGTCGGGCTTCCAGAATCCGCCAAAAGAGTCCCGTGTCCGCGTCTGGTGGCATTGGATGGGCGACGATGTGACCGAGTCCGGCATCCGCGCCGACTTCGACTGGTTCAAGCGTGTCGGAATCGTAGGATTCCACCAATTCAATCTCGGCGGCAGCCAGGGTGATGCAAAGTATATGAGCGACACCTGGAAAGACCGCCTTTATTTCGCCGCACGTCTTGCGGATTCACTCGACCTGGAAATGGGCGTCCCTTCCTGCGCGGGCTTCAGCGCCACTGCAGGCCCTTGGGTAAAGCCTGAAGAGGGTATGAAGAAGCTGGTATGGCGTACGGCTGAAGTCAATGGCGGAGCCTCTGTAGACATTCAGCTCCCGCCTTCCTTCACCAAAGTCGGAGCCTTCCAGAACGGAGCCCCTGCAGGCCGCAGCTTCGATGCCAACGCCCCTGAGACAGGCGGCGAAATCGCAGTCCTCGCAGTCAAGCTCCCGGAGGGTACAGCATCTCCTCAGGACGCGAAGCTTACCGCCAGCGGGGGAGACTTCACTCTCGCTATGCTGACGGACAATGATGTAACGAACGGCGCCATCCTCCCTCCGGGCAAGGACGGTTTCGCGTGGATCCAGTATGAATTCCCTGAGGCAGTGACCGTCCGCTCGCTGTCCGTGGTCGGCGTCAGCGGTGGCGGCGGCTTCCCTGGAATGGGTGGCGGCAACGCTCCGGCCAATAATACCCTGGAATGCAGCCAGGACGGTACGACCTGGACATACGTTTGCGATGTACGCGGCGGCAGCGCCGCACAGGCTACTATGAGCGTTCCAGAGACCACAGCCAAATATTTCCGTCTTTCTGTCCGCAACCCTCAGCAGCGCCGTCCTGGCGCAGGATTCGGTGGCAATATGGCCGGAATGGGTAACATCAGAGGAGGATCGCGCGGTCCGGCAGCTCCTGCAGGCACGAAGATTTCCGAGTTCGTCGTATGGCCGTCCAGCCGCATCAACAAGGCTGAGGACAAGGCCGGCTTCACAGCAGCGAACAACCTGATGGACTCCGCCACCAAGACCTCCGATTCAGAGGCATTCCCTACTCTGAACGATGTAGTGGACCTTACGGCCAATGTGGATGAATCCGGTCACCTTAAATGGGATGCCCCTGAAGGACGCTGGAGAATCTACCGTTTCGCCTGGTCCATCACCGGTGAGGTGAATCACCCTGCCAGCGACGAGGCCGTCGGCCTGGAAGTGGACAAGATGGATCCTGTAGCCTTCTCACGCTTCATCCACGTCTATCTGGATACTTACCGCGACGCCACCAAGGGCTATCTCGGCGAAAAGGGTATCCGTTACCTGCTCACCGACAGCTTCGAGGCTGACAACGAGAACTGGACTCCTGCAATGCTCGAGAGCTTCAGGAACCTCCGCGGCTATGATATGAAGTCCTGGATGCCTGTCCTCGCCGGTGAAATCATCGGTTCCGCAGATGAGAGCGAGCGTTTCCTGCACGACTGGCGCGAGACCATCGCCGACCTTATCGCCGACAGCTATGCCCAGCTTACAGAAATCATCCGCAATGATTACGGTATGGAGGGCGGCTACTATGAGTCACACGAGGGAGGCCGCGCATACGTTGTGGACGGTATGGATGTGAAGCGTACCGCCAGCGTTCCTATGGGCGCTATGTGGGTAGAGTCCCCTTGGCTTCCTAAGGGACCGGACGGAAAGGTAAACCGCACCAACCAGGAGGCTGACCTTCGCGAATCCGCTTCTGTAGCACATATTTACGGCCAGAACTACGTTGCTGCCGAATCTATGACCACCTGGGGCGAAGGCCTCCAGTACCAGTATGCCCCTGAAGACCTGAAGGAGACTGCAGACCAGGAGCTTGCCAACGGTGTCAACCGCTTCTACGTTCACCTCAGCGCCCATCAGCCGCGCGAAACCGTACCTGGAATCGGTATGGGCGGAATGATCGGCCAGTGGTTCAACCGCCACGAGACCTGGGCCGATATGGCCGGCGCGTGGGTGGATTACATTTCCCGCACCAGCTATCTTCTTTCCGTCGGTGTGAACGTGGCCGATATCCTTTACTATTACGGTGAGGATACCAATATCACAGCCCTTTTCAGCCGCGGCAGCGGAATTCCTGCAGGCTATCAGTGGGATTTCTGCAACCCTACCGCCCTCAAGGACGAGATGGTCGCCACAAAGGACGGCAACATTATGGCCCAGACCGGCAAGACTCAGTACCGTCTCCTCTGGATGGACCGCAATGTAGACTATATGTCCACGGATGTTCTGCGTAAGATCGCTGACCTGGTTAAGGACGGCGTTCAGCTGGGCGGTGTCCGTCCTACACACGCCGCATCTCTCGCCGATGATCCTGCAGAGTTCGATGCTCTCGTGAAGGACATCTGGGACAGCGGCCGTGCCAATGTTCACGAATCCAAGGATCTGCTCGCCGTCCTCAATGAGATCGGCATAGCTCAGGACGTCAACATCGACAGCAGCTTCCGTTACCTCCACCGCGACTGCGGCGAGGCCCAGGTATACTGGATCAACAAGCCTCTCGCAGAGGGCGGTGACGTTACCCTGTCATTCCGCACTTCAGGTCTGAAGCCTTCAGTATGGCACGCAGAGACCGGCAAGATGGAGGATGTTTCCTACAGAACTGTCGGCGACCGCACCGAGGTGGATCTGCATCTGGTAGAGAACGACGCCGTATTCGTAGTATTCTCAGGCAAGGGCGAGGCTTCTTATACCGTCGCAACTCCTGTAGAGAATGAAGTCCTGACAGTCAGCGGTCCTTGGACCGTCAAGTTCCAGGAGAAGCGCGGCGCCCCTGCTGAGGCCATCTTCCCTGAACTCAAGTCCTTCACCGAGTCAGATGAATTCGGTATCAAATACTTCTCCGGCGTTGCCACCTACTGCAACACCATTTCAGTCGCCAAGCCTGAAGGCCGTGCCATCATCGACCTGGGCAAGGTTGCCAAGATGGCTGAGGTCTATGTCAACGGCCAGTTCTGCGGCACAGCCTGGAAGGCTCCGTGGAAGGTCGATGTCACCGAGGCGCTGAAGGAGGGAGACAACACTCTCGAAATCAAGGTCGCGAACCTCTGGATCAACCGTCTGGTCGGCGACAATCAGCCGGGAGTCACCGAGCGCATCTGCACCACGCCTGGCGTTCAGTCCATCTACCCGGCCGACTATCCTCTGAAGGAGTCCGGTCTGATCGGTCCTGTCCGCCTGCTCGAGAGCAAATAGCAGACGCGTAGTCTGATATGTCGACCGGCAGACAGCACAATTGTGCTGCCTGCCGGTCAATTTTGTATTGGAAAATTGCTATCTTCGTGGAAAAGGTTTGCTATGAGACTTGTAATACAGAGGGTGCAGAAGGCATCGGTCAGCATAGACGGCCCCGTGACCATCATCACCGACTCCCGCCTGCGCGAGTAAGCGCTTGCAATATAAATACTTAAGATTAGCACTATGGACCAGCCGAAGCAAGACAGGATGTTGCGCCTGATGAAGATGATGTCGGGCAACATCAACTATACCATCGAGGAACTTTC
>CAVCSJ010000111.1:0-6162 GCA_963604895.1 bacterium | reverse complement strand
ACGTAACGCAGTACGTCCTGCTGTCCCGGGAAGTCCTGAAGGTATTCGTGAGCCCATACGGCCCAGCCGCGGGAGGTGGAGATCTTGTCGCCCTCGAGGTTCAGGAATTCGTTTGCAGGCACGTTCTCAGGCAGGATATAGCCGTCGCCGTAGGCCTTCAGCATAGCCGGGAAGACGATGCAGTGGAAGACGATATTATCCTTGCCTATGAAATGTATCAGTCTGGTATCAGGGGACTTCCACCATTTCTCCCAGGAATCCGGAAGAAGCTCCTGAGTGTTCGAGATATAGCCGATAGGAGCGTCAAACCACACGTAGAGAACCTTGCCTTCAGCGCCCTCGACAGGTACGGGAACGCCCCAGTCCAGGTCGCGCGTAACGGCGCGAGGCTGCAGGCCGCCGTCCAGCCAGCTCTTCACCTGGCCGTATACGTTCGGACGCCACTCCTTGTGCCCCTCGAGTATCCATTTGCGGAGCCACTCTTCGTAGTCCTGCAGGGGAAGATACCAGTGAGTAGTCTTTTTCTTTATAGGCTGGGCTCCGGAGAGCTTGCTCTTCGGGTTCAGCAGCTCCTCAGGACTGAGGGTGCTGCCGCAGTGTTCGCATTGGTCGCCGTAGGCGCCCTCGAAACCGCACTTCGGGCAGGTGCCCACGATGTATCGGTCTGCGAGGAAGGTCTTGGCCTCCGGATCGTAGTACTGCTCGCTCTCGCGGGTGATGAACTTGCCCTCGTCGTAGAGCTTGCGGAAGAACTCGGAAGCGTTCTTCTCGTGCACCTTGGACGAAGTGCGTCCGTAGATGTCGAAATGTATTCCGAGACCCTCGAAGGAGTCCTTGATAATCGTATGATATTTATCTACAATATCTTGCGGGGAGCAGCCCAGCTGGCGGGCCTTGATGGTGATCGGAACTCCGTGTTCGTCGGAGCCGCAGACATAGAGGACTTCGCGTCCTCTGCTGCGCAGATACCTGACATAGATGTCCGCAGGGACATATACACCGGCGAGGTGTCCGATGTGGACAGGGCCGTTGGCGTACGGAAGTGCGCAGGTTACAAGTGTTCTTTTAGTTTCCATATATTGATTTCGTATCTTTGATTATCTGCCTAGTCTTGTCTTTATCTTTTTCTGGGCGTTGAAAATGTTCCGGATGTCTCTCAGAATGCTTTCTGTGTCATCCTGAGCCGTCTTGAGACGGTCCTGCAACTGCTTCAGGCGGTTTTCCAGACGTTTTTCGCCGTATATGAGCAAGGTCTTCGGGACATAGTTCACGAGCCAGGAGGAGGTCGTCGTGAGGGCATCCCTGAAGTTCTTTATCGTGAGTTCGTGACGTTCCATCGAGAATTCCGCGGTCACGGCAGCCACGGTTCCGTCCGGGGAATTCAGAAGCGAACGGACTATGTCGCCCTGAAGCAATCCCTTGTCATACAGCTCCATATAAGCGTCGTAAGTCTTTCTGTATGCGCTGTTCGCGAAGCTGCAGCTGTCGGCCTCGAGGGAATTGCGGATGAAGTCGGCGACGGTCGGTTTGTCGGAATCGTTTCCGGAATAGAATTCCGAATCGCTCTCGAAATCCAGTTCATCGCAGCCATAGCGAAGGATGAAGGTGAGAAGGTCCGACTCCGTCGGAGCCAGGATGCTGTTCTCGACCAGAGGATCCTGTCCGGAGGCCGCCTGAGGGGCGGGAGACTCCTGATAAGGAGCGGGGGCGGATTGGACGGCTTCGCCGGCCGGCTCGGGTGCAAGTCCGGCATCGATACGCCTCTGGCGGCGCTCGGAGCTCTTGAGTTCCTCCTGACGGCGTCCTGAGACGGTTTCGCTGATGCGCGCGCGGATGGTCCGCTCGTCCACTTCCAGACGCTTGGCCGCCTCCTGGATGAACACGGTCTGCTTCACCACGTCGGTGATCCAGGCTATGTTGTCCGCGACTGCGCTGATGAGCACGGAACGCTTCAGAGGATCGTTCTGGGCACCGCGGTTGGCTTTGAGCATATATTGGACGAAGTCCACTTCATTCTCCTCTATGAACTCCTCGACTTCGGCGAGAGTGTGCTTGCGCACGAAGGAATCGGGATCGTCGCCTTCCGGGAAAAGCACGAGGCGGACGTTCATCCCCTCCTTGAGTATCATTCCGATGGCCTTCAGGGCGGCGTGGATGCCCGCTCCGTCGCCGTCGTACATCACCGTGACGTTCTCAGTGAACTTGTGGATGCCGTGGACCTGCTCGGGCGTGAGCGAGGTGCCGCAGGACGCGACGGTGTTCGTCAGACCGATCTGATGCATCGAGACCACGTCGACGTTGCCTTCGGTGAGGTAGCACTTGTCCCTGCGCACGATTTCGCTCTTCGCGAGGGCGATTCCGAAGAGGGAACGGCTCTTGATGTAGATCGGCGTTTCGGGGGAATTCACGTACTTGGCGATCTTGTCGTCAGTACGCAAAGTCCTGCCGCTGAACGCGATGACGCGCCCGCTGACGCTGTGGATCGGGAACATCGCCCGCTCGCGGAAACGGTCGGCGAGAGTGCCGTCATCGTAGCGCAGACTCAGTCCCGCTTCGATCAGATATTCTTCTTTGTAGCCTGCGGCCAATGCTGCATCGGTGAAGGTTCTTCTTCCCGAAGGGGCCCAGCCGAGGGAGAATTTTTCGATGGTCTCGTCGTCTATGCCCCTGGAACGCAGGTAGGCATAGCCGTGGGAGCGGCCTTCCGGAGTCTTGAGCTGGTCGTGGAAGAACTTGCCGGCGAACTCCTCCACGATCATCAGGCTTTCAGTCCTCTGTTTCGCGGCGATTTCCTCCGGGGTTTCCTCCCTTTCCTGGACTTCTATATGGTATTTTTTCGCCAGGTAGCGGAGGGCCTCGACGTAGGAAACGTGCTCATATTCCATCACGAAACGCACCGGGGAGCCTCCCTTGCCACAGCCGAAGCACTTGTAGATGCCGCGGGCTGGATTAACGTGGAAGGACGGAGTCTTCTCATTGTGGAACGGGCAGCAGGCGACATAGTCGGCTCCGCGGCGCTTTAGCGTCACGAAATCACCCACCACCTCTTCGATTTTCGCGGTGTCCAGAATGAGGTCAACGGTCTTCTGAGGAATCATAAAGCACGGTCCGCCGCGACGCCTGCGCGGCAGAATGCAAAATTACATATTTTCCGATGATTACGGAATTTCTGAAAAGGTTATTTTGGGGACTTCGTCAGCCTCTTCCACTCCGGAGGCTAAGATGCTATCTCACAGAGGAATTTGATTCGGACGAGTCTGATCTCCAGTTCCTCGCAGTCGGACCCGAGGGCGTTTATGGCATCCTCGACGGAGTCGGAAGTGGCCTCGTCGCGGAAATATTCATAAACCTCATCCACCACGTCGTCATCCAGATTCTGCCTGATATAGTAGTCCAGATTCAGCTTGGTACCGGTGGATACGATGCCTTCTATCTCGTCCATAAGTTCGTACATATCCAGACCCTTCGCCTCGGCGATGTCCTCCAGGGGCATTCTGCGGTCGATGCTCTGAATGATGAAGACCTTGTTCGCAGAGCGGTTCGGGGCTGATTTGACCACGAAATCGTCCGGACGTTCTATCTCGTTCTCCTCCACATATTTCTTGATGAGCGAGATGAATTCCTGACCGAACTTGCGGGCCTTTCCGTCGCCTACGCCCTGGCAGTTCTTGAGCTCCTCGAAAGTGACAGGATAGAGAATGGACATATCCTCGAGGGCCGGATCGCCGAAAATGATCCAAGGCTGAAGCTTGAGCCTGTGGGAGATGTCTTTCCTGAGGTCTTTCAGCATCGAAAGGAGTACCGGGTCTCCGCCGCCGCCCTTCATCGCGGAGGCGTTTGCAGCCGTCTCGTCGTCATCGTCATCATCGACATCATCCTTCTGCCCGGCAAATTCGCGATCCTCCACGAGCATCAGCTCATAAGGGTTCTTCTGGAACTCTTCGCCCTTTTCGGTCACCCCTATCAGGCCGTAGCTTTCTATCTCCTTGTCAAGCAGATGCAGCATTATGCCCTGATGGATTACTGCGCACCAGAACCTTTCCGAATGTTCCTTGCCGGCTCCGTAGAGCGGGAGGGTGTCGTGTTTGTACGACTTTATCATAGCGCTCGACTCTCCGGCCAGGATTCCTGCCAGATGTTCGACCTTGAACTTCTCAGGCAGGCTCTTTATGAGTTTTATCACAAGGCTCATCTCCTTGCGGCCGTCGAACATCTTCTTCGGGTGCAGACAGTTGTCGCAGGCACCGCAGTTATCCTGGGTGTATTCCTCACCGAAATAGTTCAGCAGCAAGCGTCTGCGGCAGCGGTTCGACTCCGCGTAGGCCACGACCTCGCTGAGCAGCTGACGGCCGATCTCCTGTTCGGCGACAGGCTTTCCCTGCATGAATTTGTCCAGCTTGCGGATGTCCTTGTAGCTGTAATAGGTGATGCAGTTGCCCTCCTTGCCGTCTCTTCCGGCGCGGCCGGTCTCCTGATAGTAGCTTTCTATGCTCTTCGGAATGTCGTAATGGATCACGAAACGCACGTCAGGCTTGTCGATGCCCATACCGAAGGCGATGGTGGCGACGATCACGTCCACCTCCTCCATCAGGAAAGCGTCCTGGTTCCTGGAACGTGTCTTGGCATCCAGGCCGGCGTGATACGGGCTGGCCTTTATCCCGTTGATTACCAGCAGCTGGGCGAGTTCCTCAACCTTCTTGCGGCTGAGACAGTAGATGATGCCGGACTTGCCCGGATTCTGCTTGATGTATTTTATGATATCCTTCTCCGGATCGACCTTGTCCCTCACTTCATAGTAGAGGTTCAGGCGGTTGAACGAGGACTTGAAGATGCCGGCGTCCTGTATGCCGAGATTCTTCAGGATGTCGCTCTGGACCTTCGGCGTGGCCGTGGCTGTGAGCGCGATGACCGGGGCCCTGCCGATCTCGTCTATGAGGGTTCGGATCCTCCGGTATTCCGGACGGAAATCGTGTCCCCATTCCGAGATGCAGTGGGCCTCGTCAACGGCGTAGAAAGATATCTTTATCTCCCTGAGAAGGGCGATATTGTCTTCTTTGGTAAGGGATTCCGGTGCCACATACAGCAGTTTCGTGCGGCCGGAAAGCAGGTCTTCCCGGACCTCGCGGATCTGCTCGCGGTTAAGGGAGGAATTCAGGAAGTGGGCTATGCAGTCGTTGCCCGAGACGAAGCCCCGGATGGCATCGACCTGATTCTTCATAAGAGCGATGAGGGGCGATATGACTATCGCCGTACCTTCCATCACCAGTGCCGGAAGCTGGTAGCAAAGTGATTTGCCGCCTCCGGTAGGCATCAGCACGAAGGCATCGTGGCCGCCGATGAGATGGTTGATAATAGCCTCCTGGTCTCCCTTGAAGCTGTCAAATCCGAAAAATTCCTTCAGTTTGGTGTGCAGCACCTGTGAATCCGTTATCATCTTCAGTCTAATTTGTGAATCGCAAGCCCGGAGCGGAGCTTAGGCTCGAACCAAGTGGTCTTAGGCGGCATAATGCTGCCGCTGTCGGCTATGTTGATAAGCTGCTCCATCGATACCGGGTAAAGTGCGAAGGCGACCTTCATCTCGCCGCTGTCCACTCTGCGGGACAGTTCGCCGAGACCGCGGATACCGCCCACGAAGTCGATTCTCTTGTCCGTGCGCAGATCCTTGATTCCCAGAATCTTGTCGAGGACGAGATTCGAGAGGACTGTTACGTCCAGGACTCCGATAGGGTCGTTGTTGTCATATCTTCCCGGACGGGCTTTCAGTGAATACCACTTGCCCTCGAGGTACATGGAGAATTCGTGAAGCTCTGACGGAGCGTAGATTTCAGTGCCGCGGCACATTACATCGAAATCGTCTCCGAGCTTCCCGATCAGCTGGGAAGGGGTGAGGCCGTTCAGATCCTTGACCACTCTGTTATAGTCGATGATCTTGAGCTGGCTCTCAGGGAAGCAGACGGCCATAAAGTAGTTATACTCTTCGGTACCGTCGTGTGATGGGTTCTGAGCCCTTTTCTCCTCGCCGACTCTTGCGGCTGCGGCTGTTCTGTGGTGGCCGTCAGCCACATAGAAGGCCTCCACCTGAGTGGTGAAGATCTCCGTGATGGCTGCGATGTCAGCATCGTCGGCAATCACCCAGAACTCGTGGCCGAAGCCGTTCTCGTC
>CAVCSJ010000110.1:0-6189 GCA_963604895.1 bacterium | reverse complement strand
TGATTATTGTTTTAGTTTGAAATTGCGATAATAACGAGGGCGGCGAGGAAGAAGAGGAACATTGCAGAAAGGTACTTGTTCGTTCCCTTAGGAGCATCCTTGAATTCCTTCCAGATAAGCACACCCCAGATCATTGCGATGAGAGGAGAAGCATTGCTGAGCGCGTAGGTGACTGCAGGGTTGCCTGAACCGGAGGCCATAAAGCTGATGACCATACCGCTCATCCAGATGAAACCGCCGAGCATACCGATGAGGTGGGTCTTGGTGTCACCCTTGGAGAAGTAGTCCTTCATCGTGAGCTTGCCTTCCGCGTTACGTGCCATAGCCACACCGTTGAAGATAGGAGTGGTGAGGAGCACGCCGACTGCGAAGAAGAAGACGGCTGCATACGGAGTGAGAGTTCCCACGCCGCCGGCTACGTACTGAGGATCGATGGCCTTCACTACCAGACCATAGAAGAACGCGAAGCCGAAACCTGAGATAATGGCATAGACGATACCCTTGACAGGAGTCTCTTTCTTACTTGTAGTCAGACGGTTATACGAAACCGCACAGAAAATCATTGCGCTGATCGCGAGAACGAGACCGATCCAGAGGAGGGTCTTGTTTCCGGTGAATCCGCCGACGAAATAGTTGAATACGATTCCGCCGACCCAGCCGAGGCCGCCGCCGATAGGGAAGCCTACGGACATTCCGGCGATATTGTTGGCTGCCGTCAGGAAGATGTTGGCGAAATTCCAGATGACGCCGCCGAGCAGAGCATAGCCGATGCTGTGCCAGGTGAGTTCGCCCGTGAGGGCCCCGCCGAGGGTAAGCATACCCACGAGAGCAGTCAGGAAGAAACCGAAGATGTAGTCCCAGTAGAAGAGAGGGAACTGCCAGTCCTTCCTGGTAACGAGCTTCTGGGTGTTAGCCCAGGAGCCCCAGCAAATGCAGCAGTAAATGCAGCAGATAAGTCCTATTACAGAATTGGTTACCAGTACCATAATTTTGTAGAATTATAGATTATTCGTGAACGTAGAGGTTCCAGCCGAGGTAATTCTCGATGGCGTCGCGCAGGATTTCCTGAACCTTTCCGCGGCAGGCGGCAACGTGATGCTCGAAGCCGTTGCGGCAGATATGCTTCATAAGTTTCTGAAGCTCAGGAACTCTTGTGACAGCGATACATCCGTCCATTCCGTACGGATCGTCCGTGATCTGACCCTCGCCGAGGTAAGCCTTGATCTCACCCTTGGTGTCGTCGGTGGAGATGCGGAAATAAGTGAAGTCGCCGGCGGAAACCTTAGCGCAGACAGCGCCGAAAGTCTTGACCTTGCCGAGTGTACGTCCGAGAACGCCGAGAGGAGCGAGCTTGAGGTCGTTGTTGCCGACGAACCCGCGAGGGAAGTTGCCGCAGTGTGTGCAGACGCACTTCTGACGGTCCTCAGCGAAGTTGTTGTTCCAGTCCATAAGAGCTGAAGGCTGGCCGGAGGCCAATGTAAGGGCGTACATTGAAACTGCTCCCGCGATGTCCGTCTCGCAGGCGCAAGGGAAGAGCTTGTCACCCAGCATACTCATAGATACGCAGGCTGCGCAGCCGTAGTTCTGCTCGAGGGAATCCCAGCACTGGATTGCGAGAGCGTCGCAGTCATTGGCGTTTCTCCAGCGCTCCACTGCTACGGCGAACTTCGCTACGAGAGGGAGTTTCTCGGTGTAAGCCTCGGGAACCACTGCATATTCAGCGATGGCCTTTGCCTTTGCAACATATTCAGGATCATTGTCCTCGATCTTCCGGGCAGCGAAAATGAGCTCGGAAAGGTCAGCAGGAACCACTGTGATACCGGTTCTCTGGAGAAGCTTCTCGCTGGCACGGCAGGTGTTGAATCCGAGAGGACGGGTGCCGATCTGGCCGATGCGGCAATGTCTCAGACCGTTTACAACGCGGCAGATGCCTGCGAACTTGTGAAGGTCCTCAACGAGAGTCTCCGAATAGATGGAATATGTGTGGAGAGTGGTGTCAGTGAAAGGAATACCATACTGATAGAGGTTGTTGCAGACGGAAATCTTTCCGCAGAAAGCATCCCTGCGGCTGTCGAGATCCACCTTGTCGTTCTCGTCGTCGCAAGCCTGCACGAGTACAGGGACATTCAGGTCAGCGTCCTTGATGGCGTTGATGATACCGATTTCGAAACCGAAGTTAGGAAGGGAAACGATGATACCGTCGATCTCGTCGCGGTGCTCGCGGAAAAGCTTGGAGCACTTCAGACCGTCTTCACGAGTCTCGATGCTGCTGCTTCCGGTAGGAGTGGCATCCTCAGGAAGGATAACATAGTCATAACCCTGAGCCTCTAGGGTCTTGAGAAGATGTGCGCGGACATCTTTTGCCAATGCTGAATTGAAATAGGCTCTGGTGCCGATAATAACACCGAAGCAGAGTTTTTTGTCTTTCTTGTACATAACTATGTGATTTTTTAACTGTTTTTACTTAACTAATTCCTTGACGGCCTTCTTCCAGCCTTCCCAAGCCTTCTGTACAGGCTCTCGATTCTCGGACGGTACAGTAGGGGCGTCGCATACCCAGACTTTCTCGGCCTCCTCGAAGCTGTTCCATTTGCCGCGGGCGAAGCCGTTGAGAACGAAAGCTCCGAAAGCGGAAGCGTCTTCAGTCTCCGAGCGCACTACAGGAACATTCAGAAGGTCAGCCTGGAACTGCATAAGGAAGCGGTTCTTGGTAGGGCCGCCGTCGACGCGGAGTTCCTTGAGGGAGATTCCGGCCTTGTCGGTCATCGTGCCGACCAGATCAGCGACCTGATAGCCGATAGACTCGAGAGCAGCCCTGCAGACGTGTGCACGGCCCGTTCCGAGAGTCATTCCGACGATTCTCGCGCGGACTTCGCTGTTCCACCAAGGAGCGCCGAGACCCGCGAAAGCAGGGATGAAGTAGACTCCGCCATTGTCAGGAACGCTCGTGGCGATACCCTCGACTTCCGAGGCGCTGCCGATGAGCTTCAGTTCCTTCTCAAGCCAGGCTATAGTGGCGCCTGTGCAGTGGATATTGCCTTCGAAAGCGTAGAATACCTTGCCGAGTGCCGCGAAGCCGACCGAGGTGACAAGTCCTTCAGGTGCCTTGGCTGCGTTGCAGCCAATATTGACCATTACAGAAGATCCTGTTCCGTAGGTCACCTTGCCCTGGCCTTCGGAGAAGCACATCTGGCCTGCAAGCGCAGCGTGGGAGTCTCCGAGCACGCCCGCGATTTCCACAGGGCTCTCGAAAACGCCTTCACAGTCGGTGGTGCCGAAGATGCTGTCACAAGGCAGGACGCGAGGTGCCATTGACCGTGGAACGGTCAGCATAGAAAGAAGCTCGTCGTCCCACGAAAGCGTGTGGACGTTGAAGAGCATCGTGCGGGACGCGTTCGTGTAGTCTGTCGCGTGCACGCGGCCGGAGGTGAGCTTCCAGATGAGCCAGCAGTCGATGGTTCCGAAGAGCAGATGCCCCGCCTCTGCGTCTTCACGCGCGGACGGAACGTTGTCGAGGATCCACTTGATGCCGCTGCCGGAGAAGTATGGGTCTATCATCAGGCCGCTCTTCTTCTGTACGAGCGGGCCGTAACCCTGTTCCTTGAGGCTTTCGCAGATGTCGCGACCTCGTAAACACTGCCATACGACCGCGTTGCAGACAGGCTTTCCCGTTCTGCGGTCCCAGACCACCACGGTCTCGCGCTGGTTCGTAAGGGCAAGTGTAAACGACGCCTGCGGATCGTTCAGTTTAGCTTTTACACTGCGAATCGCTTCGATGGTGTTTCTATAGATTTCTTCAGCGTCGTGCTCCACCCAGCCCTGCCGAGGGTAGTACTGCTGATGAGCCACTGCAGACGAGTGGAGAAGTTTTCCTCCCTCGTCGAAGAGCAGAGCCTTGGTAAGCTGCGTACTCTGATCTACCGATATAACGTACGAAGCCATAACTATTTCCTGATTTTGTTATAGAATTCCTCTGCGGACTTTTCGATGCCTGCGGCATCAATGCCGTAGTGGGCGAAGAGCTCCTTCGATGAGCCGTGGAGCATATCCTCGTCCGGGAGGGCCAGGATGCGTACAGGGACAGGATTCTCGCTGAGTTCCTCTGTAACGAGGGCTCCGAGACCTCCATAGACGCTGTGTTCCTCGACCGTCACGATGCAGCCTGTCTCTTCGGCGGCCTTGTGAAGGGCCTCCTTGTCGAACGGCTTGATCCAGGTGTAGTCGAGTACTCTGGCGTGGATTCCCTTCGCGGCGAGAGCGTCTGCAGCGGCAACTGCCTGACATACAGTCTCTCCGGTCGCAAGAATAGCGATATCGTTGCCTTCGCGCAGAACATTGGCCTTGCCCGGAATGCAGTCGAAATCGTCATTTTCGTAAACTTCTCCGATCTCTCCGCGGCCGACTCTGATGAATACAGGCTCAGGATAGGAAACCAGGAACTTAACGAGCTTCCCGGTCATATTGCCGTCGGAAGGGAGGACAATGTTCATTCCCGGGAAAGCCCTGAGCACTGCGATGTCGTGAATGCTGTGATGGGTTGCGCCCAATGCGCCATAGGCGATGCCGCCGCTGACGCCGAGAATCTTCACAGGGTTGCGGCTGTACGCCACATCCACCTTCACCTGCTCGAGGCTTCTTGCTACATAAAAGCAGGCCGGACCGCAGCAGAATACGCTCTTGCCGCTGTGGGCAAGGCCTGCCGAGATCCCGACCGCGTTCTGTTCCGCGATACCGCACTCCACGAACTGCTCAGGGAGCTCCTTCGCGAAGTCGTTCAATGTGACCGAACCGCGGGCATCAGTTGTGACCGCGATGATATTGCTGTCCTTGCGGGCAAGTTCCAGCAATGTGGCCGTGAAACTTTTTCTACAATCCTTCATAACCTATGCTGAAATTTCTTTGATTCTTTCTTCTATTTCCTTTACGGCCTGCTCATACTGCTCCCGAGTAGGAACCTTGTGGTGCCAAGCCGCCACATTCTCCATATAGGATACTCCGTAACCCTTTGTAGTGTGGGAGATTACGAGATGAGGTCTGTCGGAAGTGACATCGATGGAATCCAGAACCTTCACGATGTCCGCAATGTCGTCTCCGTTCATCTCGAGAACTTCCCAGCCGAAAGCCTCCCAACGCTTGCGGATACTTTCGATAGGCATCACATCCTCTGTGGAACCGCTGATCTGCAGCCTATTGCGGTCGATGATGGCGATAAGGCGGCCGAGTCCGTAATGCGGAGCGGCCATCGCCGCCTCGTAGATGGAGCCTTCCTCCTGCTCTCCGTCACCCATAAGAACCACCGTCTTATAACTGCGGGAGTCTTTCTTTCCGGCGAGAGCCATTCCGATTCCGAAAGAAAGCCCGTGGCCGAGGGCGCCGCTGTTCACTTCCACACCGTTCGTGGTGCAGAGCGGGTGGCCTCCGAGAGGTGAGCCGAACTGTCCGAGAGAATCGAGCATTTCCTTGCTGATGATGCCCTTGGCTTCGAATACGACGTCAAGAGCTTCCACGCAATGTCCCTTGCTCAGCACAAACCTGTCACGATCAGGATCCTGCAGATTCTCAGGAGTGATGTTCAGGTAATGATTGTAGAGGACTGTCAACACATTCAGACAAGACAAATCACCACCGGTGTGACCAGCCCTGACCTTGTAGATTATTTCGATCAGGCGCTTTCTGCTGGTCTCAGAAAGCAGTTTCAGAGATTTGATATCCATATGACAATATTAGTTTCGCAGTAGAACTGCGGTTTTTAACGTTATTAATCGCAGCAAAGGTAAACAAACGAAAGTAATAAACAAAGAAAAACGAAAGAAATTTTCCTTATTTTGTTTTCAATTATCGACTTATGATATTTTTCGAGCTCTTTCGACTTTGATTATACCCATTAAATGCATATATTTGCAGGACAAAGCGAAACAATTGATAATTAATAACGCTGACAATTTAAACTATACTTACGATGGCACTGAATCAAAGAAGAACAGAGATTTTAAATCTCATACAGGAGGACGGACACGCAAAAGTTCAAAAGCTTTCGAAAATTTTCAAGGTTTCGGAAGTAACCATACGCCAGGATCTGGAGGAACTGGAGAACCTCGGCTATATCCAGAGGGAGCACGGGGGCGCATTTCTGAAAGATGTCGGCTCATTCGCCAAGACCGGACAGCTCTTCAACAAATCCCATATGGA
>CAVCSJ010000109.1:0-6268 GCA_963604895.1 bacterium | reverse complement strand
AGTATATCCAGGAGTATTCCGGCTTCATCTATCCGGGCATCATCGTGGTATTCGGCCTCGGCCTTCTCTGGAAGAGAGCTTCCAGCAGGGCGGCAGTCTGGACAGCCATCATCACCATCCCTCTTGGAGTCCTCTTCAAGATTTTCCTTGGGAATGTGCCGTTCCAGCTTCGTGCAGGCTACATTTTCATCATCCTGCTGACCTTCTTCGTGATACTTTCCCTCATCGACAGAAAGTTCATTTCAGCCGAAGTTCCTGCTGAAAAGGATTGCAAGGCAATGCTCAAATGGGCGAAGATTCTCGGCGGAGCCGGTATCTTCTTCATCGTTATGGCTCTGGTAGTCGTAATCTGGGGCGCCTGCCTGCCGGCATCCGCAACTCCTGACACGAACGCCATCGCTTATCTGAATGACATCGGCTTCCAGGCCTTCATCTTCTTCGGCGTGCTCGTGGGCTGCCAGGCCATCTGGCTTTACAGCAACTCCGTGGACCGCAAGGCAGACCCTAAGGCCCTTGCCATCGACCTGAGCGCCTTCCATACCAGCAAGTCCTATAACGCCTGGGCCGCAGTTATCTGTCTGATAGTAGCCGCTCTGTATATTATTCTCTGGTAATTATGCTTGAAGAGCTAAAAAAGAAAGTCTGCGAGGCGAACCTTGAGCTGGTCCGCCACGGACTTGTAATATTCACCTGGGGAAACGTATCCGGGATTGACCGCGAAAGCGGTCTGGTAGTCATCAAACCCTCGGGCGTGAGCTACGAGGGGATGACTCCCCAGGATATGGTCGTTGTTTCGCTCGACGGGGAAATCGTCGAGGGAAAACTCAGACCTTCCTCGGATACTCCGACGCATCTTATTCTGTACAAGGCTTTTAAAGAGATCGGCGGAGTCGTGCATACCCACTCGACTTACGCCACCGCCTGGGCTCAGGCGGGCCTCGACATCCCGAACATCGGAACCACGCACGCGGATTATTTCCACGACGCTGTGCCTTGTACGGAGGATATGACGGAAGCGGAGGTGAAAGGGGAGTACGAGCTTGAAACGGGGAACGTGATAGTGCGCCGCTTCGAGGGCCTTAATCCCGTGCACACTCCGGGAGTGCTAGTGAAGAATCACGGGCCTTTCACCTGGGGAAGCGACGCCGCCGAGGCCGTACATAATGCCGTGGTGCTCGAACAGGTGGCCAAGATGGCTTCCATCTCGTTCAGTATCAATCCTTCCCTGACTATGAATCCGCTGCTTGTGGAGAAGCATTTCTCCCGCAAGCACGGACCGAACGCATATTACGGACAAACTAAAAACAAATAACACTATGATTGAAGCATTTGAAAATCTCGAAGTATGGTTCGTGACCGGAGCGCAGCTACTCTATGGCGGAGACGCTGTCGTACAGGTCGACGGACATTCACAGAAAATGGTGGACGGGATGAACGCCTCCGGCCTTCTTCCCGTTAAACTCATATATAAAGGCACGGCGAACTCTTCCGCAGAGGTCGCTGACGTTATGTCCCGCGCCGAGGCGGAGCCGAAATGTATCGGCGTAGTATGCTGGATGCATACCTTCTCCCCGGCCAAGATGTGGATCCACGGAATGCAGAAGCTCCGTAAGCCTCTGCTGCACCTGCACACCCAGTTCAACGAGGAGATTCCTTGGGACACGATGGATATGGACTTTATGAATCTGAACCAGAGCGCCCACGGCGACCGCGAGTTCGGCCATATCCTCGCCAGGATGAGAAAGAACCACAAGACTGTAGTCGGATACTGGAAAGACCCTAAGACATTGGAGCACATAGCCGTATGGGAAAGGGTAGCCGCCGCCTGGGCTGACGCTCAGGACTGCAGGATTCTGCGTTTCGGTGACCAGATGAACAATGTGGCCGTAACCGACGGCGACAAGGTCGAGGCTGAGATGCGTCTGGGCTATCACGTGGACTATATGCCGTTCAGCGAGGTGATGCCATATTTCGATGCCGTAAAAGACGAAGAAGTGGACGCTCTCGTGAAGGTATATTTCGAAGAATACAGCCACGACAAGGCCCTCGAGGACACGAACACCGTGGAATACAGGAAGATATGGAATTCCGCGAAAGCCGAGCTCACCCTGCGCGCAGTCCTGAAGGCCAACGATGCCAAGGGCTTCACCACTAATTTTGACGACCTGGGAGACGTGAACGTGGAGAAGACCGGCCGCGGATTCGACCAGATTCCGGGCCTGGCATCTCAGAGACTTATGGCCGAAGGTTACGGTTTCGGCGCCGAGGGCGACTGGAAGACCGCAGCCCTCTACCGCACCGTATGGTATATGAGCCAGGGACTTCCTGAAGGCTGCTCGTTCCTTGAGGATTACACTCTGAATTTCGACGGAAGGCGCTCGGCCATCCTTCAGTCTCATATGCTGGAGGTAAGCCCGCTCATCGCCGCTTCGAAACCTCGTCTGGAGGTTCACGAGCTGGGCATCGGAATCCGCAAGACCCCTACCGCCCGTCTGGTGTTCACCAGCAAGACCGGAAAGGGCATCACCGCCACCGTAGTCGATATGGGCAACCGTTTCCGCCTCATCGCGGCCGATGTGGAGTGCATCAAGCCGAAGCCGCTGCCTAAACTCCCTGTAGCCTCCGCTCTCTGGATTCCTCAGCCTGATTTCGAGACCGGCGCCGCAGCCTGGATCATCGCCGGCGGAACCCATCATTCAGCATTCTCCTATGACCTTACGGCCGAATATTGGGAGGATTACGCTGAAATCGCGGACATCGAAATGCTTCATATTGACGAGCATACGACCATTTCCGACTTCAAGAAGGAAATCCGCACGAACGAAGTCTATTATCTTCTGAACAAGGCGCTCAAATAATGGATACCGCTGAATTCATACGTTCCGGGCAGGCGATACTCGGTATCGAACTCGGATCCACCAGAATTAAATCTGTCCTGATTGACGGGGCGGACAGCCCCGTCGCGCAGGGCTCCTACGAATGGGAGAATCAGCTCGTGGACGGGCTCTGGACCTATTCGGTGGAGGAAATCTGGAAGGGTCTGCAGGGCTCGTACGCTGATCTGCGAAAGAACGTCCGCACAGAGTACGGCGTTGAGATCGAGTCACTTGCGGCGATCGGAGTGAGTGCGATGATGCACGGCTACCTGCCTTTCGGAGCGGACGGGAACATTCTCGTTCCGTTCAGGACCTGGCGTAACACGAACACCGGAGCTGCAGCCGCCGAACTTTCGAAACTCTTCGACTTCAACATCCCGCTCCGCTGGAGCATCTCGCACGTCTATCAGGCGATCCTGAACGGCGAGAGCCACGTGGGGAGCATCGACTTTCTCACCACGCTCGCGGGGTATATCCATTGGAAGCTCACAGGCGAGCGCGTGATAGGAGTTGGCGACGCCTCCGGAATTATGCCGGTCGACTCAGTGACAGGTGATTACGATGAGGCGATGGTGTGCAAGTTCGACTCTCTCGTCGCGCCTGAGAACCTCGGCTGGAAATTGAGAGACATCCTCCCGAAAGTGCTTCCTGCAGGCGCAGACGCCGGTCGTCTGACTGCTGAAGGCGCGAAACTGCTCGACCCGAGCGGAACTCTGCAAGCCGGAGTGCCGCTCTGCCCGCCTGAGGGCGATGCGGGAACGGGTATGGTCGCGACCAATGCCGTCCGTCCGCGCACGGGCAACGTCTCTGCGGGCACCTCGTCCTTCTCGATGATCGTGCTCGAAAAAGCGCTCTCGAAGCCGTACGAAATGATCGATATGGTCACGACGCCGTCCGGAGCCCCGGTCGCGATGGTGCACTGCAACAACTGCACCTCCGAGCTGAACGAGTGGGTAGGTCTGTTCGCTGAGTATCAGAAACTTATTGGCCGTACGGCCAATATGGGAGAGGTCTTCGAAACGCTCTACCGCAATGCTCTCGCGGGAGATGCGGACTGCGGCGGGCTGATGGCGTACAATTACGTTTCGGGCGAGCCTGTGACGGGTTTTGCGCAGGGACGGCCGCTTTTCGTGAGAACTCCGGACTCGAAATTCTCGCTCGCTAACTTCTTCCGCGCGCAGCTATACGCCTCTGTGGCGGTACTCAAGATCGGCAACGACGTGCTCTTCCGTGAGGAAGGCGTGCAGGTCGACAGAATCACCGCGCACGGCGGACTCTTCAAGACTCCTGAAGTGGGGCAGCGGGTGCTCGCGGCCGCGCTTAATTCGCCGATCTCGGTTATGGAGACGGCGGGCGAGGGCGGCGCCTGGGGAATCGCCCTGCTGGCGCACTACCTTGTGGACGGTCAGGGCCTCAGCCTCGAAGATTACCTCGACGGGAAAGTCTTCGCGGGTAACAGGGGAGTGTCACTCTCGCCGACCGCCGAGGATGTCGCAGGATTCGAAAAATATATGGTAGAATACAAGGCTTGCCTGCCTGTAGAGGAGGCTGCCGTAAAATGCTTGTAATATGAAACTTAAATCACTCCTCATCGCGGGCGTCTGCCTGCTTGCGCCTGTCGCGCTCAGCGCTCAGGACGCCACGATAAAGATTCACGATGCCGGCACCGGCGAAACCATTCCTGCCGAAATCTACGGTCAGTTCTCCGAGCATCTCGGACGCTGCATCTACGGCGGCCTCTGGGTGGGCAAGGACTCTTCGGTTCCGAACATCGACGGCTACCGCAAGGACGTTTTCGAAGCCCTCAAGGCACTGAAAGTTCCTGTAATGCGCTGGCCGGGAGGCTGTTTCGCTGACGACTATCACTGGATGGACGGCATCGGCCCTCAGGCTAAACGCGCCTATATCTCAAATAACAACTGGGGCGGTACCCTGGAGGACAACAGCTTCGGTACCCACGAGTTCCTCAATCTCTGCGAAATGCTTGGTACTGAGCCGTATATCAGCGGCAACGTGGGCAGCGGCAGCGTCGAGGAGATGGCTGACTGGGTGGAATATATGACTTCCGACGCGAAGAGCACGATGGCTGACCTTCGCCGCGCCAACGGCCGCGAGAAGCCTTGGAAGGTGAAGTATTTCGGCATCGGCAACGAGGCCTGGGGCTGCGGCGGCAATATGCGTCCGGAGTACTACAGCGACCTCTTCCGCAGATATGGAACATATCTTCGCGATTTCAGCGGAAACAGACTCTACAAGATTGCTTCAGGCGCATCCGACTACGATTACAACTGGACCAAAGTCCTGATGCAGAACCTGAAGGGCAAGGGGATGAGTGGTCTCTCGCTTCATTACTACACTGTAATGGAATGGAATAAAAAGGGGCTCGCGTCCATTTTCTCCGACGAGGCTTATTACAATCTGATTTCCAAGAGCATAGAGATCGAGGAAGTGCTTCAGAAGCATATCGATATTATGGATCAGGTCGATCCTCAGAACACTGTCGCCCTGCTTCTCGACGAGTGGGGAACCTGGTACGACGTGGAGCCTGGCACCAACCCGGGCCACCTCTATCAGCAGAACACGATGCGTGACGCCATCATCGCCGCTCTGAACTTCGACATCTTCCACAAGTACACCCGCCGCCTGAAGATGTGCAACATCGCCCAGGTAGTGAATGTGCTTCAGTCTATGATACTTACGAACGAGACAGAGATGGTTCTGACTCCGACCTACCACGTGTTCGAGATGTACAATGTACACCAGAACGCCGAGTACCTCGCCTCCGACTGTCTGACCCCGAAGGTGAAGTGCGACCGCAAAGTCTCTGTGCCTGAGGTGGATGTGACAGCTTCCCGCAAGGACGGCGTGACCAACATCTCTCTCGTGAACACCGATCTGAAGAAATCCGCGACCGTACTCGTCACTTTCGACGATGCGAAGGCCGTTTCGCAGATCGTATCCGCCCGCGTGCTCACATCCAAGGACGTGCACGACTACAACGACTTCGGCAGCGCCGACAAGGTCGCTCCGACCGCGTTCAAGGCCTACAAGTTCACCAAGGCCGGCCTCGAAGTAACTCTGCCTCCTTGCTCTGTCGTCTCTCTCGGCGCGAAGTAGCGCCGGGTTATTTTCCTTCGCGAATGTAGCTGAGGGCTCGCTCGAACTGGTTGTCGCGGCCGGTGGACTCGTAGAGGTCTGCATCATAGCGGATCTCTATGTCCGGAGCGATGCCCACAGCGTCGATGACTCCCAGGCCATAGTATGATGCGAGAACATATGGCATATAGACAAAGACCGGAGATTCGTCCATTATTCCGATGCATCCCGCATAACCGATAATTGAGTTATATGTCGCATCGGCTATGAGCTTGTTTCCGCCTCCCCAGGTGGTC
>CAVCSJ010000108.1:0-6407 GCA_963604895.1 bacterium | reverse complement strand
GTCGTAACAAGGTAGCCGTACCGGAAGGTGTGGCTGGAACACCTCCTTTTTGGAGCGGAATTCCGATGCCGGAGACGCTGTCGGTCTGTATCAAGGACAAACTTCAGTACTGTCCTTGTACTTATCTTTTATATTATATAGTCTCTTAGCTCAGTTGGTTAGAGCGCCACACTGATAATGTGGAGGTCGGCAGTTCAACTCTGCCAGGGACTACTTCTTGGGGGTATAGCTCAGTTGGTAGAGCACCTGCTTTGCAAGCAGGGGGTCAGGAGTTCGAATCTCCTTATCTCCACAAAATAAAAGAGGTCAGAAAAGAAATTTTCTGACCTCTTTTATTTTGTGGGATCATCCATCCTACCCCCGCGCTTCGCGCTGCCCCCTGGGGCGCTGTTGCTAGAACGGAAGGTCGTCGACGACATCGAGACCGACTTCAAGGGATGGGGCTTCAGGTGCAGGCTGAGGAGCCTGAGGGGCTTGCGGAGCCTGGACAGGCTGAGCCTGCGGCTGGTACGGCTGCTGGTAGGCCGGCTGGTATGACTGGCTTTGCTGCGGAGCCTGCTGTGCAGGACGTGAATATCCCTGCTGCTGATAGCCGCCTTGTGGAGCGGCCGCGTAGCCTCCGTAGTTGCCTCCGTCGGATGCATTGCTGCTTTCACGTCTTCCGAGAAGCTGGATATTGTCTACCACCACTTCAGTAGTCGTCCTCTTGGCACCGCTCTGGTCTGTCCAGGTGCGGGTGGAAAGTTTACCCTCCACATAAATCTGACTGCCCTTGCGGATATATTTCTCCGCCAGCTCAGCTGAATTTCTCCAGGCCACGATATTGTGCCATTCCGTGTTTTCGCGCATCTCACCGCTGCGGTCACGGTAGCGCTCCGTCGTCGCAAGAGTGAATCTGGCGACCTTACTGTTCCCTCCCTGGGAAGAATTTCCATCAAAGTAACGTACCTCAGGGTCTCTGCCCACGTTACCGATCAGCATAACTTTATTCAGTGACATAGTATCTAAAATTTTAAAAATTTGTCCGGTTCAAACCTTCTGCAAGATATGAAATAAAGTTCGAATCCACTCATCAATTCACCAAAATCTGCACCATTTCACGGAGTCTTTTCCGAATGATGAATGTTTCTTAGATTCGTATATAATTCTTATACCGCCGTGCCCGCCCAAAATTTCGCCTTCGTAAATATTTATCCATCAGGCGTTCGTACAATTTGAGAGAAATAATTTATTTTATGAAAGTTGGAATTGGGATTGTTTTGCTACCTTGCGCCTGCATTCACGTGCATGACCTATCTATATACTAAAAGGGATTGAGCTAGCATTTGCCTCAATCCCTTTTAATCATTTCTGAAAGTCTCTCTCCCGTTATTTGCTGTTAGGCTCGTCAATCCCGAGTTCAGGATGTCTGTGCGCTGAAACAAGGAAGAGGATGGCCACGGTTATGGCGATGACTCCCAGCCCGATGAAAATATACTCGGCGCGGACGGCGGCCACAAGAGTGGACGTCTCCGTCTTGAAGACTCTTCCCACGAAAATCGGAACCAGCAGCATACCCATATTCTGAATCCAGTAGGTAAGCGAATATGCTGTGCCGAGATTCTTCTCCGGCACAATCTTAGGCACCGTAGGCCACATCGCCGAAGGTACGAGCGAATATCCTACACCCAGAATCGCGATTCCCGCATATCCCCAAAGCGGAACACCCTGCGGTGCAAACGCGATGATAAGGTGAGCGCAGAACACCAGCACCGCGCCGATTATCATCCATCTCGTGGCCTTGCCCACCTTGTCCACAAGAGCTCCGAAAAGCGGCGTGAACACGACCGTGAAGAAAGGAATCAGGGTAATCATCCATTTGGCGCTCTCTGAATCCATTCCGAAGCGAGGAATCACTATGGCTGTACCGAACTTCTTGAAGGAAATGATGCAGCAGTAGAAGAAAACGCACAGAAGCGCCACCAGAATGAAGCGGGCATTCGTCAGCAGCTTCAGGATGTCGGAGAATTTGAATTTGTCATTCTCCGCCACCTCGCCGCGTTTCAGGCTGATGCCGGCTTCGCGGTCGAATCTGGCGTCCATCGCCACGAATAAGGCCCAGAGAATGCCTCCGAGCAGCAGCAGACCCAGACCGAGCATTGCAGGCCGGGAAGTCTCGGCAAGCGTGTACACCTGCCCCGCAGCCTTCTCCGCCACAAGCATAGGCGAAATGATGAAGGCCGCGGCTGTACCCAGCCGGGCAATGGCAAGCTGGAGTCCCATAGCGAGGGCGACGTTGCGGCCCTTGAACCATTTTGCAATGCTTCTGGTCACGGCAACTCCGGCGATTTCGCTTCCCAGACCGAAGAGCATACATCCCACATAGGCGATAATCAGGGAGGTCTGTGGCGGAAGTCCGGAACTGATGGCGCCATAGACGGTCGCCGCTCCGGCCACCATAAGCCCCACGAAGATCGATCCCACTATGCGCACACCGAAGATATCCAGCAGTATTCCGCAGACTATCAGACCTCCGCAGACGCAGAGGAAGGAATAGCCTCCGGCATAGAAGCCGTACGATTCAGTGTCCCATCCGAGTTCAAGCAGTTCAGGATGCTTGAAAATCTGAGACAGGGTGGAGAACATGTCGTCGAAGAAGTACGATGCGAACATCGGTACCACCAGACAGGCCAATGCTATCCAGCACAAGTATTTGCGTTTATTTTGAGGGGACATGGTTCGTTTTGGTGTATAAGACTATTTCTGAATGTTCGGCAGCTCGAGGCCGTAGCCCTTGGCGCGGTCTTCTTTCTTGAGTAAGATGCTGAAGATGAAAGCGAGGACTCCGAAGCTCGAGAATACAATCATAGGCACGGTGTAGCCGCCTGTGGACTCGCGCAGCGAGCCGATGAGCATAGGCACGAGGCAGAGGCCGATATTCTGAACCCAGAAAATGAGGCAGTATGCGGATCCAAGGATCTTCTCGTCGATGATCTTAGGAACTGAAGGCCAGAGGGCTGCAGGAACCAGCGAGAAGCTTACGCCCAGGATGACGATAAGCGCCAGGGCGAAACCTTTATAAGGGAACAATGGCAGCAGGAATGCGAAACTCAGGTGACAGGCGATCATAATGACGGCGCCGGCCATAAGCATTGTGGCGCCCTTGCCTATACGGTCCAGGAAGATGCCCAGGCACGGGGTGAGGATCATCGCCAGGATAGGGAAGCAGCTGAAGAGCTGTGCGGCTGAAGCCGCGTCGATGCCCAGGGTCTCCTCCAGGAAGTTCGGGGCATATCTCTGGAACGGGAAGATCGCACTGTAATAGAGGACGCAGAGAAGGGCCACAATCCAGAACATCTTGCTCTTGAAGATGGCGCCCAGATCGCTTACGTGGAACTCGTCCTCAGGGGATTTCTCCTCAGTGGCAAGTCCGGCCTCCACAAGCTGGCTGTCGAACTTGCGGTCCATAACTCCGAAGACGATGAAGTTGATGAGGCCGATTACGAGCAGTGCACCGCAGAATCCCAGCGGAGCGACTACGGAATTGTCGAACTTGGCGGAGATGAGCGGGGCGATCCACATTACGGCGAACACGCCGAGACGGGCGATAGCCATCTCAAGGCCCATAGCGAGAGCCATCTCCTTGCCCTTGAACCACTTGGCGAGAATCTTGGACACATTTGTACCCTCCATTTCGCAGCCGCAGCCGAAGATCATAAATCCCAGCGAAGCCATCTTGGCGCTTGCAGGCATCTCAACCCACCAGCTTCCGAGCCACTGTGCGAATGCGGTGGTCTGGAACCAGTCGCTGATGCCGATGAACTTGATGCTGGCTCCGAAGACCATCAGGCCTGCGGAGAGGATGCCCGAGAAGCGGACTCCAAGTTTATCCAGAATGACGCCGGCGATGATAAGAAAACCGCAGACGTTGAGAATGTATTCAGAGGCGGCATATTTGCCGAAGACACCGCTGTTCCATCCCAAATTGCTCTCCACGAGCGATTTGAGAGGGGACATAACGTCCACGAACATATACGCAAAGAACATCATCAGGGCCACCAGGGCCAGAACGGTCCACCTTGCAACAGGGGAGTCATTCATCATTTTACTAACTTTTTCACCCATATCTTTGATTCTATAATTTCCGAATGGACACAAATGTACTCTTTTTTCGGAAGAAAAAAGTACCTTTGCAGGGATTTCGCGATACTATGATGTTAGAATTACTTGACCATATCGATTCTCCTGCAGACCTCAGAAAACTGGATGAGTCTCAGCTTCAGGGCTTATGCGCTGAAATAAGGAGATATATGGTGGACTGCTGTTCGCGCAATCCGGGCCATCTGGCCTCGAGTCTTGGTGCCGTCGAGATCATCACGGCTCTTCACTATGTTTATGACACCCCTTTCGACAAGATAGTCTTCGACGTGGGCCATCAGGCCTACGCCCACAAGATTCTCACCGGCCGCCGCGAAGAGTTCGCCACTATGCGTACCCGCGGTGGAATCAGCGGTTTCCCGAAGATAAGCGAAAGCCCGTATGACGCTTTCGGAGTAGGACACTCGTCCACCTCGATTTCGGCCGCCCTGGGATTGGCGGAAGCCGCGAAGATGAAGGGAGAGAACCGCAAGGTCGTGGCTGTCATCGGCGACGGCGCACTCACCGGAGGTCTGGCCTTCGAGGGTATGAACAATGCCGGAGACAGCGATGCGGACCTTCTGGTCATTCTGAACGACAACAACCGCTCCATCGACGAGAACCTCGGAGCCGTGCACAAGCACCTTCTGAAGATCACCACTCACCCTACATATAATAGAGTGAAGGACAGGATCTGGCACGGAATGGGAGAGACCGGCATAAGGAAGGCCATCCAGAGATGGGCGCGCAGTTTCAAGTCCTGGCTCGTCAAGGACTCCGGAGGAGACCTTTTCGAGTCCCTGGGTTTCAGATACTTCGGCCCTGTGGACGGAAACGATATCACCGAAATGGTGAACACTCTCCGCAAACTTCAGGACATCAGCGGCCCCAGACTCCTGCACTGCATCACCACCAAGGGCAAGGGATATGCTCCGGCTGAGGCGGATCCTACGGTCTGGCACGCTCCGGGCAAGTTCAACCCCGAAACAGGGGAACGCATTGGACGTCGCGGCAGCGCGGCCAGCAGATACCAGGACGTCTTCGGACAGACTCTGCTCGACCTGGCGAAAGCGGATGCGCGCGTGGTCGGCGTGACTCCGGCGATGGCGAGCGGCAGCGGAATGTCCCTGCTCGCGCAGCAGATGCCGGAGCGTTTCTTCGACGTGGGCATCGAGGAGGAGCACGCGGTCACTTTCTCGGCAGGCCTCGCCGCCGGCGGACTCAGGCCGTTCTGCAATATCTACTCCTCGTTCTCGCAGCGTGCGTACGACCAGATTATCCACGATGTGGCGCTCCAGGAGCTGCCTGTCATCCTCTGCTTCGACCGCGCGGGCGTGGTGGGCGAGGACGGACCGACGCATCACGGAGCCTTCGACCTGGCAGCGTACCGCAGCGTGCCGGGGATGGTCATCGCGGCTCCGAAAGATGAGCTCGAGCTCCGGAATCTGATGTACACCGCGCTGCAGCAGGACTTGCCGTTCGTCATCCGCTACCCGCGCGGCTGCGGCCAAGGCGTGCAGTGGCAGGGGAGCGCGTTTACGAGGCTGCCGCTCGGCAGGGGAGAATGCCTTCTGCGTGGCGGAAAAGTCGCACTCCTCGCGCTTGGTCCTGTCTGCTCCGCTGCTCTCGCGGCCTCCGGCCAATGCCTCACTGAACTCGGTTTCACACCTTCCGTATATAATATAAGGTATCTCAAGCCTCTTGACGAGGATCTGCTCTCGGATGCCGCTTCGCATCACGACGCCCTGATCACTCTCGAGGACGGCTGCGTGGCCGGCGGGCTTTTCAGCGCGGTGTCGGAATTCGTGACTTCCCGCGGCCTGGGGAAGAGGGTTGTGCCGGCAGGCATCCCGGACAGATTCATACTACAGGGAAGCAGGAATGAGGAATTGGCCGAATGTGGCCTGGACACGGCAGGGATACTGAAGAAAATAGAGGAAGTTCTTCAAAAAGATTGAAAAAGTTTTGGAGAATCGGAAATAATGCATAACTTTGCACTCCCTTTCGAAGGGTAGTTAGTTCTTTGAACATTGCCGATGTAGCTCAGTTGGCCAGAGCACGTGATTTGTAATCTCGGGGTCGGGGGTCCGAATCCCTCCATCGGCTCAGTTCTTCCGGTTAATCCGGTAATATGGGAGGATACCAAAGTGGCCAACTGGGGCAGACTGTAAATCTGCTGCGTCATCGCTTCGTAAGTTCGAATCTTGCTCCTCCCACTTTTTTTATGCGGAAGTAGCTCAGTTGGTAGAGCATCAGCCTTCCAAGCTGAGGGTCGCGAGTTCGAACCTCGT
>CAVCSJ010000107.1:0-6809 GCA_963604895.1 bacterium | reverse complement strand
AGGCTACTGTACAGCTTAAACCTTTCCTGGCGTTCAGAAACATACACGCCCTCACACATCAGAACGCGGAGGCTGACACCTCCTACCGCGAGATTCCGAACGGAGTCTCCTTCTGTATGTATCAGAACTTCCCGAACCTGAACCTTCAGCTCAGTACCGGCAAGTCCACTTTCAAGAGTTTCCCTTACTGGTATAACGGCATCACCTATTCCGACGAGTACCGCCGCGGCTTCGACTGCCGCGAGGACCTCTTCGTTCCGGGTATTTTCGAGTTCACGATGAAGGAGGGTGACTCGGTGGTATTCTCCGCGGCGACGGAGGAAGCCCGCCCGGCCGGCCTTTCACGCCGTTTCTCCGACACTATGGCCAAATGCCCTGAGATAAATGCGGAGAGGGACCAGCTTCTGCGCTGCGCCAAGATTCTCATCTGCAATCATAACGGCCGCGAGAAGATAACCGCAGGTCTGACCTGGATGTACACCGGGCTTCTGCGCGAGACTCTTCTGGCCCTTCCGGGACTCACGCTCTATGCCGACGGCAATACCCGCGAGTTCGAGACCATCCTTGACAACCTCATCGAGAATGAACAGGAGCGTCTCTTCCACCGCACTACCCAGGTGGAGGCCCCTTTGTATATGCCTATCGTGCTTCAGGAATACATCGATGACTTCGGGGCAGATCCTGCAAGAATCTGGAGGAAATACGGCGAGACCATAAAGGGCATTATCGCCAGCTATGCTCCGGGCCGCAGAAACGAGGTTGCAATGCAGCCTGACGGACTGCTCTGGGCCCAGATGGACAGCATCGCGCTTTCTTGGATGAACGCCTATCTGAACGGGCGTCCGGTTACCGAAAGAGCCGGCTATCAGGTGGAGACCAATGCCTTCTGGTATAACGCCCTGTGCTTCGCCATCGAGATGGAGACAGCTTACGGAGAGTCCGAGGGCGAGTTCGTAAAGACCTGGACTCCTGTCCGGGACGCCGTAAAGAAGAACTTCATCGGAATGTTCTGGAACGAGCGCAACGGCTGTCTTGCAGACTATGTGGACAATGCCGGTCAGAATACGGACATCCGCCCGAACCAGCTTTACGCCCTCTGGGTAAAGTATTCCCCTGTTCCTGAGGAATATTACAGACGCATCATCAGGGTGGTGGACAACGAGCTTGTCACCCGCCGCGGCATAAGAACCCTTTCCCCTCGCGACGTGAAGTACAGGGGAGTATACGAAGGCCCTCAGCCGGAGAGAGACCTGGCCTATCATCAGGGCTGCACCCGTCCGTTCCTGCTCGAGCCTTACGTGGATATCTGCTTCAGGGTGAAGGGGCCGTCCTTCCTGAACAAGGCCAAGTGGCTTACGGAAGGCTTCTACGAGGACCTTGGAGTTCACGGAGTGGGCACGTTCTCAGAGCTTTATGACGGAGACCCGCCTCACGAGCCGCACGGCGCCATATCTTCGGCCCTGAGTACAGCGGCCCTTCTGGCAGTGGATTATGCAATGAACAAATTTAAGGAGGAAGAGTCATTATGAGAGTTCTGATGTTCGGCTGGGAGTTTCCTCCCCACATCGCCGGCGGTCTGGGCACTGCCTGCGAGGGAATCGTGAAGGGACTTGCAAACAACGGCGTGGATACCCTTTTCGTGATGCCTTCGGCGTCCGGTGACGAGGACACCAGCTCCACCACCATCATCAACGCAAGTGATGTGGTACCTGACTATACGGCATCCTCTTTCAACGAATATATGGACAAGGTCAAGTTCTGTTATGTGGACTCCAACCTCGTTCCTTATATGGATCCGGAAGAGTACTTTGCCGCTATAGAGAAAATGAAGAAGGAAGGCACTCTGCATACCACCGTGGGCTTCGGACAGAAGTTCAAGTTCTCCGGAAAGTACGGTGCCAACCTTATGGAGGAGGTCGCACGCTACGCTATGGTGGCGGGCACCATCGCCAGGGAGCGCGCGGGACAGTTCGACGTGATCCACGCGCACGACTGGCTGACTTACCTGGCCGGCATAGCGGCCAAGGAAGTGAGCGGCAAACCGCTCGTGGTCCACGTTCACGCCACATCCTACGACCGCGGTGACGAGAACCATATCGATACCAGGGTGCTTGACATCGAGAAGAGGGGAATGCAGGCAGCGGACCGCGTGGTAACCGTGAGCGACCTTACCAGAAACATAGTCATCAACAGATACGGAATTGATCCGGCAAAGGTCGTGACCGTACATAATGCGGTGGATTTCAGCGGAAGAGCGGATTTCAAGGCCGAAAGGGGAGTGAAGGACAAGGTCGTCACCTTCCTGGGACGAATCACCTTCCAGAAAGGACCTGAATATTTCATCGAGGCGGCGGCCAAGGTTCTCAAGAGAACCGAGCACGTGCGTTTCGTTATGGCCGGCAGCGGAGATATGATGAACAGGTGTATCCGCCAGGTGGCTCGCCTGGGCATCTCTGACCGCTTCCATTTCACGGGCTTCCTTCGCGGAGCGGACGTACAGAAGATGTTCGCGCTGTCAGATGTCTATATAATGCCTTCAGTGTCAGAGCCTTTCGGTATTTCTCCGCTCGAGGCTATGCGCGCGAACGTTCCGTCCGTCATCTCCAAGCAGTCAGGTGCCGCCGAGGTGCTCAAGTACGCCTTCAAGGTGGACTTCTGGGATGTGGACGCCCTCGCGGACGACATTTACGCCCTCCTCAATTATCCTGTCCTCTCAGACTTCGCGAACAAAAAAGGCTACGAAGAGGTGAACAGGCTCAAGTGGAATGAGGCCACAGCCAAGTTGAAGAAAGTTTATGAATCAGTAATACCGACTATATGAAACAGAATATTTGTTTATACTTCCAGGTACACCAGCCTACAAGACTGAGACAGTACAGATTTTTCGATATAGGCAAGGATTCTCATTATTATGATGACTTCACAGACCGCACCATTATGCGCCGTGTGGCTCAGAAATGCTACCTTCCTATGAACAAGATACTTCTCGATGCCATCAAGGCGCACAAGGGAAGTTTCAAGGTGACTTTCTCCATCACAGGAACCGCTCTGGACCAGTTCGCCAGATATGCTCCCGAGGTTATCGACAGCTTCAAGGCTCTCGCCGACACCGGCTGTGTGGAATTCCTCGCAGAGACTTACTACCATTCTCTGGCATCGCTTGCTTCCGAGGCCGAGTTCAGACATCAGGTTCTCAAGCACAAGGCCGCCATCGAGCAGTACTTCGGCGTAAGCCCCAAGGCATTCCGCAATACCGAGCTCATCTATTCCGATGCCATCGGCTATCAGGTCTACGATATGGGCTTCAAGACTATGCTCACCGAGGGCGCCAGGCACATTATGGGCTGGAGAAGTCCGGATTTCGTGTACAGCTGTGACGCACAGCCGCGCCTGAAGCTTCTCCTGCGCAACTACTCCCTCAGCGATGACATCGCCTTCCGTTTCTCCGACAGAAACTGGAACGAATGGCCTCTGACCTGTGACAAGTTCCTTTCCTGGATGAAGGCTTCCGACGGTGACATCCTGAATCTCTTTATGGATTATGAGACCTTCGGCGAGCACCAGAGCGGGGAGAGCGGCATTTTCGAATTTATGAAACAGCTCCCTGACACAGTCCTTGCAGACGGCGGATTCAGCTTCGTAACCCCGTCCACGGCAGCTTCCAAGCTCCGCGCAGTAGGCCCGCTTTCCGTACCTGAGGCCATATCCTGGGCAGATGAGGAAAGGGATGTTTCCGCCTGGCTCGGAAACGAACTTCAGCAGGACGCCTTCAACAAGCTCTATGCTCAGACCGAGAAGCTCTCCATCCTGAACGACGCCACCCTCTGGGAGGAGTTCGGCCGTCTGCAGGAGAGCGACCATCTGTATTATATGTGTACCAAATTCTTCTCCGACGGAGAGGTTCATAGCCGCTTCAACCCTTATGACACGCCTTACGAGGCCTTCATCAACTATATGAACGTCCTCAGCGATTTCATCATAAGAGTCGACAACGCTCTCGCCGAGAGGAGATAGAAGATAGATATGTCAGAAACAACTTACACCCCAGACTATTTATTCGAGGTAAGCTGGGAAGTTTGCAACAAGGTCGGCGGCATTTATACGGTGATTTCCACCAAGGCCCTGTACCTGAATTCCCGTCTGGGCAGACATCATATCCTGATAGGTCCTGACGTATGGATGGAGACCGGGGACAATCCTGATTTCATCGAGGACCAGTCGCTGTACCGCAATTGGAGGCAGCAGGCTGCCTCCGAGGGAATACGCGTACGCATCGGAAGATGGAACGTGCCGGGCAAGCCGACAGCTATCCTCGTGGATTACAAGCAGTTCCTGCCTCAGCAGAACGAGCTGCTCACTGAGTGCTGGAAGCGCTTCGGCGTGGATTCCCTTACGGGAAACTGGGACTACAAGGAGGCTGCCCTCTTCGGCTATGCCGCCGGAAAAGTCATAGAGAGCTTCTATCGCTCGAACCTGCTCGCCTCCGACAAGGTCGTCGCCCAGTTCCACGAGTGGCAGTCCAGCGCAGGTCTGCTGTACCTGAAATACACGGAACTCCCTATCGCCACGGTCTTCACGACTCACGCGACGATGATGGGCCGCTGCATCTGCAGCAACAATCTTCCGCTTTACAATCATCTCGACAGCTACAACGGAGATGAGATGGCCGCCCGTTTCGGCGTGGTGGCCCGCCATTCGCTCGAGAAGATTTCAGCCTTGAATTCCGATGCCCTTACCACCGTCAGCACCATCACCGCGCAGGAGTGCCGTCAGTTCTACGGCCGCGATGTGGACATAGTGACTCCTAATGGCTTCGAGGACAGTTTCACTCCGTCAAGCGACGAGGAATATGACAGCAAGCGCAAGGCCGCACGCCGCAGAATGCTGGATGTGGCGACAGCTATGACAGGAACCCCTGCAGCAGACGACACCATCCTGGTGGGCATCGGCGGTCGCTATGAGTACCATAACAAGGGAATCGATGTCTTCATCGACGCCCTCGCGGCCCTGAAGAATCACGGCTACGACGGCACTCCGGTAGTCGCATTCATAATGATTCCTTCGGGCCACAACGGTCCGGACAGGGATCTGCTTCGCAAACTCTCCGGCACAGGCGCCGGGCAGTACACCACTCAGGTGTCGCACGCCCTGATGAACCCCGAGTGGGACACCATCAGCCGCCGCATCGCCGAAGTCGGCCTGAAGAATTTTCCTGAAGACAAGGTCAAGGTCCTCTTCATACCTTCGTACCTGAACGGCAACGACGGCATATTCAATATGTCGTACTACGATCTTATGGTGGGTCTCGACGCGACCGTATTCCCTTCGTATTACGAGCCTTGGGGGTACACTCCGCTCGAGAGCCTCGCCTTCGGCATACCGACGCTCACTACCAGCCTGGCCGGTTTCGGCCAATGGGTGAAGGAAAAATACCCTTCTCCTCATCCGGGCATTGCCATAGTGGAGCGCAATGATGACAATTATTTCGATGTGGTCGCAGCCGTTGAGGCCCGCCTGAAGGAGATAGCCTCCCTCGATGCCGAAGGCCGCCGAACATATCACGATTCTGCCCGGGACGTGGCCAATATCGCCCTCTGGGAGAATCAGATAAAGTATTACAATGAGGCGTACAGCCTCGCTATTGAGAAAATAGTATCCCATCTGGACAAGTATCCGGTGGAAAAAGAAGATCTTAAAATGGAATTTAACAAAATCGCAATTGACTCTCCTTCCTGGAAGAGCGTTATGGTGACACGTCACCTCCCTGAAGCCCTTTCAGGACTGGAAACTCTATGTAAAAATCTGTGGTGGTGCTGGAACGACAGCGCCAAGGCCCTCTTCAAGAGCATCGACCCCAAGCTCTGGACCTTGTCAGGCCACAACCCTATGTACATCCTCGATCAGGTGAGCATCAAGAAGTTCAAGGCTCTCGCCAAAGATCAGGAATTCCTCGGCAGACTCACGGCCGTGATGGACGAGTTCAATGCCTATATGAAAGAAAAGGAAAACCGTACTGATCCTTCCATAGCCTATTTCTGTATGGAGTATGGCCTGGACACCTCTCTTAAGATCTACTCCGGTGGTCTGGGAATCCTTGCAGGTGACTATCTGAAGGAAACGAGCGATATGAACGTGAACCTCACCGCAGTGGGATTCCTCTACAGATATGGTTATTTCACCCAGAAGCTCACAGCCTACGGTGACCAGGTGGCCGAATACGTGCCTCAGGACTTCCTGAAGATTCCTGTCCAGCCTGTAAAGGACGCCGAGGGCAACTGGCAGACCATCGCCGTAGCCTTCCCGGGCAGAACCGTTACCGCCAGGATCTGGAAGGTCGCAGTCGGCAGAACAGACCTCTATCTGCTTGATACTGACTTCGAAGCGAACCTTCCCGAGGATCGTCAGATTACCCATCAGCTCTACGGCGGAGACTGGGAGAACCGTCTCAAGCAGGAGATTCTCCTCGGTATCGGCGGTATCCGCGCCATCCGCAAGCTGGGCATCAACGCCAAGATCTATCACTGCAACGAGGGCCACGCCGCCTTCACCGGTCTGGAGAGACTCCGCGAGTACGTTCAGAACGAGAACCTCGGCTATCTCGAGGCTCTGGAGGTGGTAAAGGCTTCATCCCTTTTCACCACCCACACTCCTGTCCCTGCAGGACATGACGCTTTCGACGAGGGGCTGCTCCGCAAGTACCTGGGACATTTCCCTGATCTTCTGAAGATCGACTGGACCACTATGATGGGCCTCGGAAAGATTCACGCCGAAGATTTCAACGAGAAATTCTCGATGAGCATCCTCGCCGC
>CAVCSJ010000106.1:0-6909 GCA_963604895.1 bacterium | reverse complement strand
ACTTCTACGTCAACACCGCCACCGGTGAGAAGTCGGGAGATATGTACGCCTCCGCAAAGCTCGGCGAGTAGCCTGCCTGAATCTTCTCTTCTTCTCCCCGTCCGCCAAATGGCTGGCGGGGAGTTTTTATTAAGAAAGTGTTTTACTCTCAACAAGTTCAATGATTATGAAAGCATCCGGCAAGGCATATTCGCTGATTCAGCAGTCCGAGGGGCTGCGGCTCAGTTCGTACAGGTGTCCCGCAGGAGTCTGGACCATAGGCTACGGACATACTTCAGGCGTGACCGAGGGAATGACCATCACAGTGGAGGAAGCGAACGAGTTCCTCCGGCAGGACATCGCCTTTGCAGAAGATGTCGTGAACGCCCAGGGGCTGACTCTACGGCAATGCCAGTTCGATGCCCTCGTCTCGTTGGTCTTCAACATTGGCGGAAGCGCCTTCCGCCGCTCGACTCTTCTGAAGAGAATCCGCGTCAATCCCGATGACAACTCCATTATGGACGAGTTTCTGCGATGGGTGTACTCTCGGGGTAAGGTTCTGCCGGGGCTGCAGCGCAGAAGGCTCGCTGAGATGAAGCTGTATTTTTCGGAAAGCTGACGCAAATTATGGTCTGAACGGAAACATTCAATGACAAAAGATAGCGAGTGCAAAAAAATCATCACCATTTATTTGGGACAATTTTGGGACAATTTGAATAGAAAAACCCCTCTGGAGATACTCCAGAGGGGTTTTTGTGTGACTCCTACAGGATTCAAACCTGTAACCTCTTGATCCGTAGTCAAGTGCTCTATTCAGTTGAGCTAAGGAGCCGTTCGGGTCGAAACCCTTATATGTCTTACTCAGACTTGCCGGCGAACTTCTTCTCCTTGATTCTGGCCTTCTTACCGGAGAGATTTCTGAGGTAGAAGATTCTCGCTCTGCGAACCTTACCGACCTTGTTCAGCTCGATGTTGTCGATGAACGGTGACTCGTAAGGGAAAATTCTCTCGACACCGATACCACCGGACACCTTGCGAACGGTGAAAGTCTTGGTGAATGGGGTAGCTCCGCAAATCTGGAGAACTACGCCTCTGAAGTTCTGAAGTCTGAACTTGTCGCCTTCCTTAATCTTGTAGGTAACAGTAATTGTGTCACCTGCCTTGAACTTTGGATATGAAGCAGCTTTATTCTCTGAAAAAGCCTGCTCAACAACCTTCATTAAATCCATAAAAACTGGTCTTTTTTAACTGCAACATCACCGAACACTAACCCAAAAAGGTGAGAGGTTGCTTTTGTGGACTGCAAAGGTAGGAATTATTTTCAATACGCCAAACTTTTTTCAGTTTTTTCTCGGAGAAATATTTATAAACCGTTCTTATACTTATTTGCTGAATTTTTCCTATCTTTGGAAGATTAAATCACACATCGCACTAATGGACACAAAAAAATACATAAAATCATTCCTCACAGTCCTCGCCGCAACCTGCGCACTTACCTTATCCTGCAAGCCGGACGATGTCGAAGAGCCTGAAGAACAGCCGGTTCAGGAATATCTGGACCTGCTGGACGCCCACGACAAGGGTCTCACATACACCGGCGCCGACCAGACTTCCACCCACACCATAATACATTTCGACCAGAGCGACGACCTCTCCATCAAGACCTCGAACCTCAGAATCCACGACCACACATCCTCTGCGATCCCGACCATAAGCCTGAATTCCGACGGCATCTGGCAGATCGACGGCAGCATCACCGGCATCCGTATCAGCCACAAGACCGACAGGGAATCCAAGCCTGTCTACGTCTGCTTCGACAAGACCACCCTGCACATATATATAAGTAACGACAAGCATATCCAGTTCGCATACAAGGAGCCTGAAAAGCCGAAGAGCATCCCGACAGTCCGTCTCTACACCGACGGGAAAGCCCAGATAAAGGACAGGGAGAACTACGTGAACGGCTCCATCAAGGTGGAAGATCCCGACTGCATCTACAGCGAAGAGACTCTGTATGAGGGCCGTATGCGCATCCGCGGTCGCGGCAACTCCACCTGGGACATGCCGAAGAAGCCATATAAGATCAAGCTCGACGAGAAGGCCCCGCTGCTCGGAATGCCTAAGGACAAGGAGTGGTGCCTGCTCGCGAACTACGCAGACAAGACTCTCCTGCGCAACATCACCGCAATGGAAGTCTCCCGCATCCTCGGAATGTCGTGGACCCCGCGGATGCGCAGCGTGGACGTCTACCTAAATGACGAATACTTGGGCGTTTACACCCTGGCGGAGCACAAGAAGGTGGCCAAGGAACGCGTGAACATCGACACCGACGCGGGCGACATCTACCTGGAGATCGAGGAAAACCAGGACGAGCCGCGCTGCTTCTGGACCGGAATGGGAGTCCCGATGATGTTCAGCGACCCTGACGAGCCGACCGACGAGGTGTTCAACTCCACCGTCCAGTATTTCAAAGATTTCGAGGCGGCCTTGTCGGCCAATGATTTTACGGACCCGGAGAAGGGCTACGCGGCCTGGACCGACGTGGATTCATTCGTGAATTACTATATAATTCAGGAACTTGTGAAGAATATTGACGGAAATCTGCGCAAGAGTTCCTTCCTGACCAAAACGCCGAAGGGAAAGCTGGTGATGTACCACGTCTGGGATTTCGACCTGACGCTCGGCAACTGCAACTATTTCGACGCGGCCGTCGGAAATTCATATAAGAACTTCTTCATCAAGGACTACGGCGCCTGGGGAAAGAACACGAGCTGGTATCACCGGCTCTTCCAGGACCCGGCCTTCGTGGACAAGGTCCAGGCCCGCTGGAAGGAGGTTCTTCCGCAGCTCAAGACCGTCCCGGACTATATCGACGAACAGTACGGTCTGCTTTTCGGTGCCGAGGAGCGCAATTTCGAAAAATGGGACATTCTGAAGACCTGGGTATGGCCGAATGAAAAGGTGCTGAACACTTACGCAGCAGAGCTGAATTACCTCAAGTCCTTCTATAACAACAGACTGGAGTGGCTGGACACCAATCTGGCGAAGCTGTAGCCCGGTGAGGTGGAGGGATTTAAGAAAAGTACAGGAATTTAAGAAACGTATATTTCTCAATTAAAACCACATAGTTTATGAAACGCGCATTCTTTCTTTTAGGCACAGCGGCGGCGATAGCCGTTCTGACATTGGCCGGCTGCGCCGGCCGGCCGCAATCCGGGACATTGGCCAAGGCCTCTCCTGAGTCGATGGGTATGGATCCTCAGAAACTTTCGCAGGTGGACGGCATCGTGGAGTCGTTCATCGCTGACGGCTCGATTCCGGGTGCGGTGCTCTCGGTGGTCCGCGACGACAAGATCGTCTATCTCAAGGCTTACGGCAACAAGCAGGTCGTTCCGGACACGGTGGCGATGACCACGAACACGGTCTTCGACCTGGCGTCGGTGAGCAAGTGCGTGGGCACGACTCTCGCCTTTATGCAGCTGATCGAGAACGGGAAGGTACGCCTTACCGACGATGTGAATATGTACATCCCTGATTTTGCGCCTTGGACGGATCCGGAGACGGGTGAGAAGGTGGACATTACGGTCCGCGACCTTATGACACATACTTCGGGCCTCACCGCGTACATCAGCGTTCCGCCGTTCGTGGAGAGGTTCGGCGCCGCGACTCCTGACTCGCTCATCCATTATATCGCCACGGAGGTCAGGCGGAATTTCCGCCCGGGAACCGACTACCTCTACAGCTGCCTGAATTACGTGACGCTTCAGAATATCCTTCAGAATGTGACCGGAGAGAAGCTCTGCGACTACACACAGAGAAATGTCTTCGACGCCCTTGGCCTGAAACATACCTGTTATAATCCTCAGGGTGAAACACTTGAGCTTTGCGCTCCTACCGAAGTTCAGGAAGACGGCCTGCCGCTCATCGGACAGGTTCACGACCCTATGGCGAGGGTTATCAACTGCGGAAATTCCGGCAATGCGGGTGTATTCTCCAGCGCCGAGGATCTTTCTGTCATCGCTGCTGCCATTATGCACGGCGGTGCGATTCACGGACGCCGCATCCTCAGCCCTATGGCCGTCGAGACTATGGCGACCGTTCCTCCTCAGAACAATCCTGCAGTGGGCCGCGCTCTCGGCTGGGACGTGTGCAGTGACTCCGCAGGCCTGCGCGGCGACCTCTTCAGCCGCACCCGCACGCTCTGCCACACCGGCTACACCGGCACTTCGATGATTATGGATCTCGATTCGAAGACGGCGGTCATCCTGCTCACGAATCGGGTTCACCCGTACGATGAAGGTGGTTGCGGCCGTCTGCGCGCCCTCGTCGCCAACGCCGTCGCCGGCTCCATCAACGAACTTTAGCTCCGCGCGGACAAGCGCTGCGAAACCACGAAATTGGCTGGCTAAGAAAATCTTAGCCAGCCAATTATATATTGTGCGCAAGCGCTACAATAAGGTGATTATTACATATACAACGTGCGCGACGATGCCGGCGCAGAGACCGCCGATGGTGTGCGCGCCGATGGCCTTGGAAGTGAACTCGCGGTAGCCGAGCGAATCAAGCATAGCGGTATGGGTGCTGAGATAACCGCTCCAGCACATACCGATGGCCGTGCAGACCGCGATTGCATTGCCGTCCACCCAGCCTTGCGCCACGAAATTCGGAATGAGGCTCAGAGCCGCGCCCACGGCACCGAGAGCCGTGATCGGGAACGCCACCAGATGAGGATCTTGAAAGCCGAAAAGCCACTCGAAAATGAAACTTATCTTGTCGGCCAGCCAAGGCAGGAACTCAGTTCCCTGATAGGCAGCGCCGTTATACACTCCCGTAGCCGTATCCGGGCCGAAAGTCAGCATCATTACCAGCGTCGAAATCACCAGCACACCCGGAATGATGGACATACCCACCTCCACACCGCTCTTTCCGCCGTCCAGGACAGCGTCCAGAATCCTGGTGAACATTGACTTGCTCTGATACTGCTGAGTCTCGATCTCCGCGATGGCCTCCGCACTCTCGTCCGCCGGCTCATCCTTGAACTCCGGACGGGCCTTCAGAATGAACCGCTGCATAAGCCGCGTCGACACGATACAGCCGCAGAACGCTCCGAACAAGCCCACAACCGGCTCCCAGGTAAAGCCCTGACCCAGCATAAACACTATCACCAGCATACCCATACCGAAAGCGGTACCGAAATTGGTCAGGGATATGTATTGGTATTTCTTGAAATACTTGCTGAAACTCTTGTCGTGAGCCAGCGAAATGATGGCGGGATTGTCCGAAAGGAAAGTCATCACCGCGCCCAGCGACGCCACACCCGGAAGGTGGAAAAGCGGCTTCATCAGCGGGCGCAAGCACTTTTCGATGAGGGAAACCACTCCGAACTCCACGAAAATCTTGCTCAGCGCACCCATTATCACACAGATGGACATCAGGAAGAAAACGGTGTTCAGAAGCAGGTCGTGAGCCGTATGCATAATGGTATTCAGCATATTGGCCGTACCCATTACGGAACCGAGATAGAAGAAAAGTCCTATCACGATGAGAAGACAGAGGACTCCGTCAGGGAGTTTGAATTTCTTTTTCATAAATGTGGTTAGAAAAACAATGACGCGAATATAAAGAAATTTTGTTATCTTTGGCAGGAATCAGGAATATTTGTTAGTGTGAAACGCATATTTGGTTTTATATTGATACTTTTAACGCTCTGTTCGGCCGGAACCGTTCCCCGCGGCCTGTACAGGGAGCTCGATAATCTGGATGCCGTCCTGCAGATGGCGTCCGAATTCAATGCCGCGAAGGACCAGCTGCTTAAAACCCTGAAGGAGAGGGCCGAAGACCCGTCCACCCCTGCCGCCACCGCCTACGAGCTCTGGGGGCAGATGTACAAGGAAAGCTTCCCGTACAGCTACAGCATAGCGGCTGACGCCCTCGAAAGACAGGACACCATTGCACGGCGCCTCGGCGACGTGCACAAGATAACCGACGTGCTGATGCGACGCGCGATGATCCTCTGCGTCGCGGGAATGTACCTCGAGAGCTACAACGTCAGCCAACAGATTGACACTACGACATTTGACGCCGCGCAGACGCTCGAGTGGTGCAACTACAAGCAGAGGTTCAACTGCGACTTCGCCGAGTACTCCCCCAACGTCCGGGACCACGACAAAATGCTCGACAAGGTCGGGTACTACCGCTCGCGCATCATCGAGATGACCGACGACACCCTCCCGCTGCATCAGGAAATGGTCGCGCGCGAATTCCTCCGATCCGGTCAGGCGGAAAAGGCGGATTCCGTATTCACCCGATCGCTTGACGCGATCGGTCCTGCCACTCACGACTACGCAATAGCCGCTTATTATCAGGCAGTTGCCTGCAGAGATCTGGGTCGCAGGTATGATTCCGCAACCTGGTTCCTGCGCTCTGCGATGGCCGATACAAGGGCTTCCGTAAAAGACAATGCCTCCCTTTTCAGCCTCGCCCAGATACTCTTCCAGGACAATATCGACATCTCACGGGCCTTCCGCTACACCCAGATTTCGCTCCAGGACGCGCTGGACTTCAACTCCAAGCTGCGCCCGTGGCAGATCGCCCTCAGCCTTCCTGAAATAGAAAACGCCTTCCTGGCCTCGCAGAAGAGGCACACCTCGACAATACGCACCCTCCTGATAGCCATATCAATATTGGCCGCAGGCCTGCTTGTCATCCTGGTAATGGTAATCCGGCTGAACCGGAAGCTGCGCGCCTCGCACACGCAGATCATCTCGATGAACTCGCGCATCCGGGAGTATTCCGACTCGCTCGCGGAGAGCAACGAAAAGCTGCAACTCGCTATTTCTCAGCTCTCTGAGGCGAATACAGCGAAGGAGGAGTATATCGGGCTTTTCCTCTCGATGTGCTCGGACTACATCGACAAGCTTCGCAAGTTCG
>CAVCSJ010000105.1:0-7099 GCA_963604895.1 bacterium | reverse complement strand
GTGAAGCAGAGGTAGGTGATTTTGCAGCCCTGTTCGAGGAACATCTTTTCGTAGAAAGTCTGCACCTCATATAGGGAATTTATCTCATCCTGAGATATTTGCGGCTCCGGACCTTCGGCAGGGAAAGATGACTGGCCGGAGAAAAGGGGTGAATCGGAATCTGGGATCTGAGCAGGCTGGAGGCCGGAGAACAGCTTGTCCGCCGGGGTGGCGTAGAGGTCCTCGGTGCAGGCGAGGATTCTGAGACCGTTCTTCTGGGCCACGGCTTTCGTGTACTGATGCAGGAACATACTGTCGGTCTTGAGATGAATCAGACCGCCCGGCTTCAGGAACTTGCGGTAACGCTCCAGGAAAAGGGGCGAAGTGAGGCGGGAATTTTCGCTCTTCATCTGAGGATCCGAGAAAGTCAGCCAGATCTGCGAAATCTCCGAAGGAGCGAAAAAGGCCGTGATGAACTCAATGCGCGTGCGGAGAAATGCGACATTGTCCAGCTCATTCTCGTGCGCATACTTGGCACCCTTCCAGAGGCGTGCGCCCTTGATGTCCACACCGATATAGTTGCGCGAAGGAATGCGGCGCGACAGGTCGATGGTATACTCCCCCTTCCCGCAGCCCAGTTCCAGAACTATCGGCTGGGTCTCTTCGAACATCCACTCATTCCAGCAACCCTTGATCTCGTGATCGCGCAGGGCGAAATATCCATCCTGGAGAAGTTCTTTCGATGAAGGCTGGAGAAGACAGGCAAAGCCCTCATTCTCAGCGAATTTCCTTAACTTATCGTGTCCCATTTGATTTTCCCGTTTCTCGTATTCCCTCACGGAGAGTGAGGGATTCGAACCCCATTATCTTTTACTTTCACAAATAATCCCCCAGCCCCGCAGATCCCGGATCTCCTTAAGCTGCTGAAGAGTCAGAGTCCACACACCGTGCTCCTTCGGAACCAGACCGGAACGGTAAGGCAGGCTGCATTGGAGGGAAAAGAATCCGTCCTCGCGGCTGCTGTCCGTAAAGGAGAAATACACATTCTCCGAATAGTCCCGTCCGGAAGGAGAAGTCCATATCATCTTGAGTCTCACGCCCTTGTCAGCATCCGGCCGCTGATGATTCCCGTCGATACGGGTATATAGACTGATGTCATAACGGGCGAGAGAGTCCGACATATCCACCTCGAAGCGATAGATTCCATCGAGGGCGCAATCCCCCCGCAGCAGGTAGGTTTCCGACACGCTCGGCCTGGTACAGGATACCAGCAGAGGCAAAACGCCACAGAGAAGCAGTGTCAGAAATCGGCGCATAACTTATTGCTGTTTAGGAGCTTCTGCGGCAGGCTTGCCTTCGCCCTGATTCTGACGGGGCTGCTTAGGCCCACGCTCACCGCCTTCGCCGTGATTCTGCCCGCGGCCATCTCCGCGACCATCCCTGCGGCCGTCACGACGCCGGTCATTGCGACCACGTCCGCCCTGACCACGATTATTCCCCTGATTCTTAGGAGCCTGGCCATCACTTTGAGGAGCACCGTTCTGGGAGCCTCCATCCTGCGAAGCCTCGCGAGCCCCGCGGTCAGCACCATTCTGAGAAGCCCCGTTCTGAGCACCGCCGCGCCCGCCATTTCCGCCCTTAGAGCGGCGACGCTTCTTGCGACGGTCGGTATTGTCGAAACGCGAAATGCTGTCATCACCCACTGCCGAGACGAATTCCGGCATAACAGGCTCCGGCTCAAGCTTCAGACTCTCCGGCCTAATCCCGTCGGCATTCATATCCAGGACATTCTGAACCTCCTCAGGATCAAGAGGATATATCTCAGAAAGATTATGCTTGTCATAGGAGAAATACATCAGCTCCTTCAGGATGTCGGTCTTCACCAGATAGGCCGGGCCGTCCTCAAACTGAAGCGGCTCTGTAACACGAGGCAGACGTGACTGCGCATCCATATAGGTCGCAACCTCATAATTAAGACAGCATTTGAGCTTACCGCATTGGCCGGCGAGCTTCTGCGGGTTCAGCGAGAGATCCTGCACACGCGCCGCAGAAGTGCTGATAGACTGGAAGTTGGTGACGTAGTTCGCGCAGCAGAGCTCGCGGCCGCAGATTCCGAGACCTCCGATGAGACCCGCCTCCTGGCGCGCGCCTATCTGCTTCATTTCTATGCGGATGCGGAACTCCTCGGCGTAAACCTTGATGAGCTGGCGGAAGTCCACGCGTCCGTCGGCGATGTAGTAGAAAATCGCCTTGGTGCCGTCGCCCTGGAACTCCACGTCTCCGATTTTCATCTCGAGACCCAGCTCCGCAGCGATACGGCGTGCCTTGATCATCGTATCCTGCTCGCGCGCGATCGCCTCCTGCCACTTTTCGATGTCATAGGCGCGCGCCTTGCGATAGATTTTCTTGAATTCGTTCTTCGTCGGGTCGACGCCCTTGCACTGCATCTGCTTGCCCACAACAGGTCCTTCGAGCGTCACGATGCCCAGGTCGTGCCCGGTCGTCGCCTCCACGACGACGAGGTCGCCGAGTTTTACATTCTGTCCTGAAGCATTGATATAGAAGCCCTTGCGGGTATTCTTGAAGCGGACTTCGAAGATATCGTTGAACTCCGGCTGAGTGACTCCGTGCAGCCAGTCGTGGTCTTTGAGTTTGCAGCAGCCCTCGCGATAGGTGCAGTTCAGTTCTCCGGACTCGTCGTCCTTCTGAACAGTACAGCCGCGATTGCAATCGAATTGTATAGATTCTACTTTGTTGTGGTCCATAAAATGGTATATAGTTTATTCACGAGGTCGCAGAAGAGGATTTTCAGGTTAATGTTCCTCCCGATGAGCATATGGCTCCGGTCGAGCAGCGGCAGGGCGGCGCGCGAGAAACTCCGGCGGCAGCGTGAGGCTATCGCGGTGAAATCATCTTTCTCTCGCGGGCTGAGCCCGGCCAGACTCTCCAATCCCTGCTGAAGCAGGAAAATCTTTCTGAGGGCCTCGCTTGCAAATTTACAAAAAGCTTTGGCTTTTTCACGCGACGGTTGCGCGGAAAGTTCGTCGGCTACGTCCAGGGCGGCGTTCAAGTCGTTCGCCAGCAACGCGTTCATAAGCGTCACGAAAGTCTCACGCTCCGAATCAACATCCTCGTTTTCAGAGAGATAGCGAAGCGCCGTCCCGACACTTCCGCCCGAAAGGCCAGAAACGCCCGCAGCCTCTTCAGGAGTTTTTCCGAACCTCTCGACGAGCACCTTCGAGACCTCGTCTTTCGAGAGAGGCGCGAGCCGGATGCACTCGCAACGCGAGGAAATAGTAGTGAGGACCTTGTCGACCGCGTGTGTAATCAGCACAAACTGAGTCATTTCCGGAGGTTCCTCGATACTTTTCAGCAGGCGGTTCGCCGTGTCCGCGTTCATCTTCTCCGGAAGGTAGATGACAACAGCCCTGTAGCCTCCCTCCAATGAGCTGAGACTCAGGCGGTCACGCAGAATTTTCGCTTCCTGCACCGCGATGAGCGAGGACTTGCCGTCAAGCCCGAGCGCATCGTTCAAGTCGCTTTCGAGAAAATAAGGGTTGGCGGTAACAAGTTCCCGCCAATACTGCATATAGCTGTCGGAGGTCGGTTTGTCGCCTCCCGCCTTAGGACCGTTCGCCACCGGAAAGATGAAGTTCACATCGGGGTGAACGAGTCTCTCAACTCTCGAAGTGCCAAGCAGTTCCGAGAGAAACGCGAGCGCGAGGCCCACGGCTCCGCAGCCGTCATTTTCGTAAAACATAATGGCGTGCGGCACCCTCCCCCGCCCGATCATCGAAGCGAGCGCGTTACGAACTTCGTCGTTGCCGACTATTTGCGAGAGTCCTGCCATCGTATTTCATTTAATGGCCTTACGGCCAATACAGAATTGGCCGCAGGCCAATCTCAATCATTTATTTCTGCTGGCGGAGTACTCCGCCAATGCAATGAGATACTCCCTGGCCTGCGAGTGCTTCAGCGGGGCGAGTGCGGAAACGGCCTGCGCCACATACTCGTCCAGACGCCTGCTGGCGTATTCGAGGCCTCCGCGCTGCGAGACGAACTCGAGCACACGGGAGCAGTTCTCCTCGTTTTCCGCGGAGCCGCGCACCCACGACCTGACCTCCTGCTCGGTCTGTGTGTCAGCCGACGAAAGGGCCCCAAGCAGAGGCATCGTAATTTTCTGTTCCTTAAGATCTTGACCTACAGGCTTTCCAAGATTGCCGCCCACATAGTCAAGAATGTCGTCCTTAATCTGGAAGGCCATTCCCAGGGCCTTCGCATAGCTGCGCACCATCTCCTCCTCCTGCGAAGAAGCATTCACGGACTTGGCCGCCGAAACGCAGGCCGTCACGAAGAGAGACGCTGTCTTGCAATAGATTATCTTCAGATAATCCTCCTCTGTGGTATCATCGCTCCCGGCCTTCTGAAGCTGGAACATCTCCCCTTCCGCCAGGTCGCTCAGAGTCTTTGAGAAAAGAGCGATGACTTCAAGCTTGTGGCTTTCAGCGGAAAGGACCTCGTCCACGGCCCTCACAAGCCAGAAATCCCCCACCAGAACCGCTGCGGAACTTCCGAGCAGGGACATCACGGTAGGGCGTCCGCGACGGGTATCGCTGCAGTCCGCCACATCATCGTGCAGAAGAGTCGCGTTATGCAGCAGTTCCACCGCCGTGGCATAACGGATACTGTCCTCGGAAAGCGGGCCTTCGTCAGGCGACAGGGCCTTGGCCACCAGAAGCGAAAGCATCGGACGGAGTTTCTTGCCCCCGTGCTCCAGAATGGAACCGTTGGTCTGATTCAGAAGTTCGATGTCGCTGCTCAGCGCATCAGTCATGCGAGTGCAGCAACGCTTCCAGTCATTCCCCAGGAAATCAACAACTTCCGCCCTATTCATATCTGTTCTTATATGAGACTTGCGAACTCTTCCGCCGTATTCGGGAAGGAGATGAGGGTGAGCGTATGAGCGTCCACCATTCCTGTCTCGAGGAAATGATTCAGCAAAGCCTTAAGAGGCTCATAAAAACCGTCGATATTCATCGCGACGATTTTTCCGTCGTATTTGCCGAGTTTGGCAAGTGTGAGAGTCTCAATGAGTTCATCCATAGTCCCGACGCCGCCCGGAAGGGCTACCGCAAGGCTGGTTCCCTCACGCATCTTCTCCTTTCTCTCGGACATCGTATCAGTCCAGTAGAGTTCTGTAAGATGCGGATGCTGAAGACCCTGCATAAAGCGGGGAAGAACACCGACATTCGGAGCGCCGCACTCGAAGGCTGTGTCCGCAACCACATTCATAGTCCCGCGGAAGGAGCCTCCGGAGACTATGCCATATCCTTTGGAACAGGCTGCGCGGACCACTTCCCGTGCAGCCTGATTATACTTTTCATCTATGCCCGCGTATGACGAGCAGAAGAAGACGGCTTTTTTGTCGAACATCATCCTAGAAGAAAACACCAACTGAAATGGCCAGACCGGTGAAACCCTTCCTTTCAGAGATGCTTTCCTTGAGCTGCTCGGTATACTGGTCGAGCCTGCAGTCCTCGAAGTTCCAGAAGTACTTGAAGCTGAGCTGAACTCTCTCGAAAGCGTTCACGCCGAAACCGACGGCGAAACCGTACTCCCAGCGGCTGTCGAGATCGGACAGGTCGATGGAATCGCTGTACTCGTTGTCAGTTATGCCGCCCTTGCACTTCCAGTTACCGGAAACTGCATAGCCAACGTAAGGCTCCACAAAGACGTAAGGCTGCGCGACGAGAAGATCCACGCCCCACTGAACCTGAACAGGAAGCTCCACATAACCCATAGTTGTCTTGAAATCCTTCAGAACTGCAATCTGGTCAAAAGCCGTTCCCTTTACATTGTAGATGAGTTCAGGCTGAACGGCGAAACCGAGAGCGATAGGCTGATTATAGGCCAGACCGATATGGTACTGGGACACTGAGGATTTCTGAATGTTCTTGAGTTTGAGTTCGGAAGAAGTGAAACCTCCGACGATGCCGACCTTCTGGGCCGATGCACAGACGCAGACCAGCAGAGCTGCTGCAATCACAAAAATCTTTTTCATAATCAATTAGATAAGTTTATCAAGAATATCTGTAATTTCTTTCTTTGATACCAGGCCCACAAGCTTGTCCACCTGCTGACCGCCCTTGAAGAATATGAGGGTAGGGATATTTCTCACACGGTACTGCATCGCGATTTCATCGGAATCGTCTACATTGCACTTGGCCACGACGACACGACCCTCGTATTCGTCAGCGATTTCGTCTACTGTAGGAGAAAGCATTCTGCACGGACCGCACCAGGTTGCCCAGAAATCGACGAGCACGGGCTGGTCTGTAGAAAGGATCTCAGAAAAATTAGAGTTGGTAACAACTTTTCCCATAATGCGTATAAAATAAAAATCCAAGCGCAAAGATAATGATTTTTACGCTTGGATTGCAAAAGTAAGTTTATTTCCTAGATGAACTCCTCAACGCTCCAGACGAAGGCGCGCAAGCCCAGGGCAGGGGTCTTCTCGTCCATTTCCTTAAGTTCGCTGAGGACAGGCTTAACTGCGGAATCCTCCACTACGGAAAGAATGGCGAAGTTCTGTTCAGGCCAGGCGTGGTTGCCGTAGCGCGGGATTCCCGTCTGCGTTCCGCGACCCTGGACATCAGCCCAGCGGGTGAAACCTCTCTGTCCGTGAGCCTCAAGCACGGCGGCGATCTCCTCACCGTAAGCCTGATTGTATGATATGAATAATGCTTTCATAACTATTTGGTTTTAAGAGCCAGTTTTTCAGCCTTCTTTGCCTTTTTCTTCTCCTGACGCAGGGCCAGCGAGCAATATATGGTCGGGATGAGCACGAGGGTTACGAGGGTGGATATGCTCAGACCCCAGCAGACTGTCACACCGAGCGAGTTCCACATTTCGGCACCTTCACCGTGGCCAACCGCCATAGGAACCATACCGAGCACGGTGGTAAGGGTAGTCATAAGGATAGGACGCAGACGGCTGCGGGCCGCAGTAACCGAAGACTCGATTACACCCATACCCCTCTCGCGGCAGAGAATCGTGTAGTCGATAAGCACGATACCGTTCTTCACCACGATACCCAGAAGGATGATGATACCGATCATAC
>CAVCSJ010000104.1:0-7115 GCA_963604895.1 bacterium | reverse complement strand
GCGTTGTCGCTGCGACCAATAAGAACCTTCCCGAGGAGATTCAGAAGGGGAATTTCCGCGAGGACCTCTATCACCGTCTGAGCGTCATCGTGATCAAGGTTCCGAGTCTGGACGAGAGAAAGGACGATATCCCTATGCTTATAGATTTCTTCATAAAGAAGTACACTGCGGACGGGCGTCCGAGGGCTTTTTCAAAAGAGGCCATAGAGATGCTCCAGGCCAAGAGCTGGCCCGGCAATATCCGCGAGCTGGACAACGTTGTGGACCGCCTGCTGATTCTCGGCGGCGAGACCGTCTCCGCCCAGGACGTAAAAGACTACGTCAACCTCTAGTTTTTTCCTCGTGCTCTCGCTGGGCTCTCTCGACGGAGACGGAGCGCTTCAGCACGAAGCCGCTTCCGAGGTACTTGGTACGCACATCTTCATCACCTGCAAGGGCTTGCGGGGTGCCCTGCTGGAGGATTGTGCCCTCGTAGAGCAGGTAGGCGCGGTCAGTGATGGCCAGGGTCTCACCCACGTTGTGGTCAGTGATGATGACGCCGATATTCTTATACTTGAGCTTGGCGATGATGTACTGGATGTCCTCCACGGCGATAGGGTCCACACCTGCGAACGGCTCATCCAGAAGGATGAATTTCGGGTCGATGGCGAGGGCCCTCGCGATCTCGCAGCGGCGGCGCTCACCTCCGGAAAGCTGGATGCCCAGACTCTTGCGGACCTTGGAGAGGTTGAACTCGTCGATGAGGCTCTCCAGACGGTCATATCTTTCGCTGCGGCTCATTCCGGACATCTCCATCACTGAGAGGATATTGTTCTCCACGGACATCTTTCTGAATACGGAAGCCTCCTGAGGAAGATAGCCGATACCCTTCTGAGCACGCTTGTACATCGGAAGGCCGGTGATGTCCTCATCATCGAGGAAGATCTTTCCTCCGTTCGGAACTATCTGTCCTGTAATCATATAGAAGCTTGTGGTCTTGCCGGCGCCGTTAGGGCCGAGGAAGCCGACGATTTCGCCCTGCTCCACCTGCATAGACACGCCCTTGACCACTGTCCGGACTCCATATTTCTTTACTATATTCTCGCAGCGAAGTATCATTTTCTTTAATTTTTTACTTGGTATTAAGTGAAAGGTCGGTTATGAGCTCCCGGACTTCGGGATTGCTCTCCGCCATCGCGTGTATTTTCTCCTCCGGAGTGTAGATTATCTTTTTGGCAGCATATTGAGCGGCCTTTACGGAAAGATTTATCGCACTGCAGGAGAGGGCTTTGCGAAGACGCCCCTCGAGGTCGCGGAGCTTGTTCTGCTCGATCCAGCCCTTCTGGGCGTCGTTGGCTACGGTGAAGCATACATTCTTCACGCCTTCGGCCTCGGAAATTTCCAGTCCGGCGTTTTCAAGGGCGCTGCCAAGGCGCGGGGAAGCTGTCTTGAAAGCGGCCGCAAGTTCAGACCATTTATTTTTAATTTCCTCATCTGAAGGCAGTTGCTGAGGTTTGTCAGATACCTGTTCTGTTTCCTTTTCAGGTTTTTCTTCCGTCAATATCGCAGTCATCGATACGGATGCTCCCTTGCCGGCGGAACGCCTTCTCGGAGCCGGTGCTTCAGAAGTCTGGACGGCAGGGGTGGCCTGAGACGAAGGTGTCCGGACCGCCGCAGCAGGGGCAGGGGTCACTTCAGGATTGGCTGGAGCGGGAGCGGAAGCCGCAGGGACAGAAACGCTTGGTGCGGCAGCAGGCCTTGGAGCCGGAGCGGAAACCGCAACAGGATTGGCGGGAACCGCCGCAACGGAAGCGGGCACGCTCTTTATGAAACAGAGCTTCATCAGCGTGAATTCCACGTGCAGACGCTGGTTCAGACTCGCGCGGTAGGCAGCTTCGCACTGGGTGGTGAGGTTCAGCGCCTCGTAGAGGAACTGCAGGCTGCAGCGCGAGGACTGCTCGCTGTAACGCTCGCGCAGGGACTCCGGAAGGTCGAGCAGCGACTCGAGTCCGGCGGTGCGGCTCACGATGAGGTCGCGAAGATGGGAACTCAGCGCGGAGACGAAGTACTGGGCGTTGAAGCCCTTCGAAAGCACCTCGTCGAATTTGAGCAGGGCGGTGGCGTAATCTCCTGAGAGAAAAGCGTCTACGAGCTGAAAATCGTACTCGTAGTCGAGCACGTTCAGGTTTCTCATCACATCGGCGGCCTTGATGTCGGTGCCGCAGAACGCGACGCTCTGGTCAAATATGGTGAGGGCGTCACGCATCGCTCCGTCGGCCTTGCGCGCTATTATGTGCAGGCTCTCGTCATCGATGCTGATATTTTCCTGTGAGGCTATGCCACGCAGGTTCCTGACAATGTCAGGTATGCTGATGCGGTTGAAATCGTAGGTCTGGCAGCGGCTGAGGATGGTCGGGATGATCTTGTGCTTCTCTGTCGTGGCAAGGATGAAGATCGCGTAGCTCGGCGGCTCCTCGAGAGTCTTGAGGAAGGCGTTGAACGCGGCCTGCGAGAGCATATGCACCTCATCTATGATATAGACGCTGTAGCGGCCGACCTGCGGAGGTATCTGCACCTGGTCGAGAAGGGCCTTGATGGCGTCCACGCCGTTGTTCGAGGCGGCGTCAAGCTCGTGGATGCAGTAGGAGCGGCCCTCGGCGAAGGACTCGCAGGACTCGCAGTGTCCGCAAGGCTCCATATCAGGACCCGGGTTCGAGCAGTTTATCATCTTCGCGAAGATGCGCGCGGTGCTGGTCTTGCCCACGCCTCGCGGACCGCAGAAGAGATACGCGTGCGCGAGCTGCCCCCTCTGAATCGAGTTCTTGAGGGTGCGGGCGATATTGTCCTGTCCGATCAGGGTTCCGAACGAGTCCGGACGGTATTTGCGCGCCGATACGATGTATTGTTCTGACATAAGTTTAATCCTTAACCCACAAATGTACGCATAATTTAGTAACTTTGCGAGGTCTGCGGGAGGTAAAAGTCAAGTTGCCGCCCGAAGAATGACTTGGAGAATGGAATTATGAAAAGGAATTTGGTCAGAATATTTATTCTTGCGGCAGCTATATTGCTCACCTTCAGCCTTATGGGCGAAGCGGACGCGGCGGCGCAGGCACAGATAAAGACGAGAAAGGTCAGAATCAGCGATTTCACTACCAAGACCACGAAAGTGGTGCTCCGCGGCGAGGACGTTCTCAGCTCGGCGCTCGTGAGCGAAATCACAAGTCGCTGGAGGATATCACCTTACGAATTCTGCACCACCGAAGAGTTCGAGAAGCAGAAGAGCAGTCCGGACTACTATTTCCTGGTTCTGACGGGCGGCAGGACTCCGAAGGAAGGCGACTCGGGCATCCTCGCACTCTCGCTCGTCAAGGGCGGCAGCGAGCAGAACCCCGACCCCGCCAAGGAAAGTCTCACTCTGGTGACTTTCCCTCTCGCTTCTGCCGAGAATCCGAGCGGCCGCGAAATCACTCTGCTGCCGGCAGCGATAGACATAATCCAGGATTACACTCAGCGTGCAATGCTCTCTGACAAAGACGCTTACAGCAGCCTGTCCGCCTACAGCTCGAAGTTCGCTAAAGATGACTTCAGACGCATCGTCTTCGCGCCGGAGGACGTAGCAGGTGTCAGAAGCGACCTTCTCGGCGGCAGCGTCACGGCCTCCGAAGAAGTGGACGACATCTTCGAAAGCGGCGAAGAAGGCACCCTCGTGGGCTTCATCGTAGCTCCGTCCAGCCCCGCCGAAGGACAGTTCTGCTACAGGATGCTCATCGACGCGGGTACGCACGGGCTGTGCTGGTTCAAGCGCGAACGCATCAGCGAAGCCGCCGTCCTGACATTCACGAGCTCCGAAGTCAGAAGTTTAAGAAAGAAAATAAAGTAAGCGGCCTTGCGGCCAATATGAATGAAGACAGGAAAGACTGATAGCGGGCTGCAGTACGCGGTCCTGCGCAGCGGAAAGGCGGTAGCCTACTGCGCGCTCAGCATACATTGCGGAAGCCGCGACGAGAAAGGCTATCACAGCGGCATAGCACATTTCACCGAACATACCCTCTTCAAAGGCACATCAAGCAAAAGTGCCTCTACAATAAGCTCTTATCTGGACCGTCTGGGCGGCGAGCTGAACGCCTACACCACCAAGGAGGAGATAGTCCTGCACGCCACGGTCCTGAAGGAAGATCTCCGGAAAGCCGAGAAGCTCCTGATGGAGCTGGCCACTGACGCCATCTTCCCGGAGAAGGAGATCGAGACCGAAAAGGGCGTGGTGATCGATGAAATCATCTCCAGCAAGGACTCCCCCGCTGACGACATCTACGACCGTTTCGAGGAGATGCTCTTCGAGGGACATCCTCTCGGAAACTCCATCCTGGGCACCGCCGCATCGGTCCGCAAGATCACTTCAGAGGAGCTCCTGCGGTTCACGCGCAGCCATTTCACCCCAGAGAGGATGGCCTTCACGGTGGTGGCCGACGTCGATGAAGCGCGCTGCGAAGCCGAGCTCAAAGACCTGACAGACAAACATTTCGCTCATCTTTCAAGTATCTTCCCGCCAGAAGGTCCGAGTCCCCTCTTCACGCCTTCGGCCCATCGCTTCGAAAAGACCGTGAACAAGCGCAACCACGAGGTGAACGCAGTTCTGGGCGGCACGGCCCCGTCGCTCTACCGCGAGAGCGAGCGCATCACCGCCGTGCTCCTCTCGAATCTTCTGGGCGGACCTGCGTCCAATTCCATACTGAACAGTGTCCTCCGGGAGCGCCACGGCTGGGTCTATGGTGTGGAATGTTCATACACCCAGTATTCCGACAGCGGAATTATGGCCGTCTCGCTGGGCTGCGACCGCTGCAATCTGGAGAAATGCCTGGCCGCCATACAGCGTGAGACTCAGAGACTTGCGGAGACCGAAATCAGCGCCCGCAGACTTGCTGCCGCGAAAAAGCAGCTCATCGGCCAGCTGGCCGTAAGTTCGGACAACGGCGAGACTCTCTGCCTTTCGATGGGCAAAAGCCTTCTGAGTTTCGGACGCATAGCCAGCGACAGCGAGAACCGCAGCGCCATAGAGAAAGTCACGGCGGAGCAGCTGCGGTCCCTTGCCGAGACCATATTTTCCGAAAACAACATCTCGAAACTCATATACCTTTAATAATGGAGACTGCATTGGACCGATATCTGCGCGAACACAGCGGCGCACAGGGCGAGGCTCTGGAATGGATTGAGAAACAGACACATCTGAGGACCAATTATCCCCGTATGCTGAGCGGCAGCATACAGGGCAAGCTCCTCACCCTGCTCGTGAAGTTCACTTCGGCCCGCAGTCTGCTGGAGATAGGCTCGTTCACGGGCTATTCCGCGACCTGCCTCGCCTACGGGCTTCCTCTGAAGGAGGACGGGACGAGGGAAGGGCATATCGATGCCCTGGAACTGAACGACGAGCTGCAGCCCCTTATGGAAGAGGGCTGGAAGAGGGCCGGGGTGCGGGAATGCATCGACCTTCACATAGGCGACGCCCTCGAGACTCTCAAGTCCCTTGGTGACAGACGCTATGACTTCGTGTTCATAGACGCGAACAAGCGGGAGTACTGCGAATACTATGAGGCTGTACTCGGTCTGCTGAACCCCGGCGGAGTCATCGTCGCGGACGATGTGCTCTGGGACGGGAAGGTCTATCAGACACCTATGCCCCACGACCGTCAGACGCAGGGCATAGCTTCATTCAATGATATGGTCGCCTCGGACCCCCGGGTGGAGAACGTGATTCTGCCGCTCCGGGACGGACTGAATATTATCCGTAAACGTTAACGGTCATTGGGCTTGCCGAAATGACTTACGAAAAGCTCAAGCGCCGCACAAACTAGCGTTTGGAAGCTTTGAGGGCCTTTTTCAGGACAGGCATAATGTGCTCGGTGTAGCGCATCATTCCCAGGTCGGTGAAATGGCAGCCGTCCACGGTAGCCTCATAGTCATCACCTATCATACCTTCCGCCGGGAGATAGAATATCTTCTTTTCTCCTGACTTCTTAAGTCTCTCATACAGAGCCTTCTGCTGCTCATTCTTGGTCCTTACCTCCTCTTCCATCTCCTGGTCCAGGCGGCTGTGAGGGAAGATCGGATCCTCAACGAAAATAATCGGAACATCCGGATGGGCGTCCCTGATGATGCGGAAGAAGGCCTCACCCTTCTCCTTTATCTTTGCAGGACTCGCGTTCGGAACATAGTCGAAAACATAAACGGCGGGATTCTCCACGCCGGCCATAAGTTCCGCTATCTCGGTATCCAGGAAGGCGTTGCCGCTGAAGCCGAGATTTATCGTCTCGCGGTCCAGACGGCGGGCGATGATGTTCGTGAAGGCCATTCCCGGACGGTTCGCGCAGCCTCCCTGAAGGATGCTGGTGCCGTAGAAGACGACAGGGTTTCCGGTCGAAGGTGTAAGAGCCTCAGGCTGAAGGAGCTGAGCCGAATCGTCCACGCCTATGGCGAGGGACTTCACACCGTCATACAGAGACAGATAAAGCATATACTCACGCATCTCAGGCTTCATATGACTGATGATCTTCGCCTGTGTGTAGGCGTCAGCAGTGCTTCTCGGCCGGCCGCTGCCCAGGAAATTCCACTCTCCGTCCTCCAGGACATAAAGGTCCAGGCCTCGGATGCCGGTCATAGTCATATGGTTCATATTGAACGGCCCTTCCGACTCCCAGCGGGCGTAGACGGCTGAGGAATTGGTACGGAAACGGATATAGAGACCGGCGCTGTTGCAGCCCAGGCTCCATACCGGATCACGGGACACGCCCTTGAGCCTCTGCGGAAGACGGCGATAACGGGTGGTCTGCGAGGCGGTCTTGCAGGTATCCGGAAGAGGGCTCAGAACGCCCGGAGTCACACTCAGGGCAGATGCTGCGGAAGCCTGGAGGTCATCCGGTTCAGCCTTTCCGTAAAGCGGGAAGAACGCGGCGTCATAATAGACGGTGTTCTGTGCAGGGCAGAACTCTGCCGCACATAACGCGAGAGCGAGCACGAGGACTAATATCCGTTTCATAACTATAGGTTTACTGATGATTATCCTATCTGAGCCCCGTTGGCGAGGACTTCCTGAGGAGTGACGAAGCGCATCTTGCCGTCACCCTGGCTGGCCATAAGGA
>CAVCSJ010000103.1:0-7163 GCA_963604895.1 bacterium | reverse complement strand
GGGAAGCTGGGTAATCGTAAAGCTCGCGATCGGGAGGCTTGGTGTTAATTCTCGAGGTGGACAGCGGTGTTCGATTGTGTCCGTTTTGCCGGGTTATTCGGCTTGGGCGGTGAAACGGGGCTTCGGGGTGTCAGAAAGTTTGTGTATATTGCGGTGCGAATGGGCGTAAGTGGCTGTGGATTCGCACAACGGAGGGTGTTTTATGCCTGGGGCGTTTTCGTCTTTTCGGGGGCTGCAGTGGCGTTGCAAAAGTTTCCAATGATGTCCATTTTTCAGTGGAGTGGGGCGAGCGTTGAGCGAATCGGGTGACGACGGAAGGGATAAGTTATTGAGGGTGAGTTGGTTGAGGGCGGATTAAAGGGTATTATTAAGGAAGAATTCACAGCTCGGAACTTGCTTCAGAGCGGCGGCGTGGAAGATATAGTCAACTCCAGGCATCGCGCTGCGGCAGCTTTCGAGGCTGCGGACGTCGCCGATGTAGAATTTGATTTTCGAGGCCACGTCAGGGAATTTCGCCTGGTATTCGTGGCGCATATCATCCTGCTTCTTTTCGTCGCGGGAGAAGATGCGGATTTCTTTTATGTCTGTAGCGAGGAAACGGTTCAGCACGGCGTTGCCGAATGAGCCTGTTCCGCCGGTGATCATCAGGGTTTTATCTTTGAAGATGGACATATTTAATTGGGTTTACTTATCTAGCGCTTCGTACTTAGAGTGGTTGGATTTGAATTCAGGGACGATTTCCTTCATCTTTTTCACGGTAGCCATATCGTCATAGGTCTTGGCGATTTCGATGAGGGCGGCAATAGCTTCCTTCACCCAGAGGAAGTCATACTCGCGTGTGGAGGCGATGCGGATTTTCTGGTGGAAGGAAGGTTTTGTGGACTCGAGTTCGTTCAGGACTTCTTCGTAGAGTTTTTCGCCGTCACGGAGGCCTGTGTATTTGATTTCTACGTTCTTGGCGCCGGAGAGGTCTATCATCCGCTTGGCCAGGTCGGCGATGCGGACCGGTTTGCCCATATCGAATACGAAGATTTCGCCTCCGCCGCCTTTGGTGCCGGCCTCGAGGACCAGGTTGCAGGCTTCTGGGATCAGCATAAAGAAGCGGATTATGTTCGGGTCGGTTACTGTTACTGGGCCGCCGTGCTTTATCTGTTCGCGGAAGAGGGGGATTACTGAGCCGTTGGAGCCCAATACGTTACCGAAGCGGGTGGTGATGAATTCTGTGTGGCCGTCTACTTCGCCGGACTGTTCGGCCTTGTCGAGGCTCTGGACATAGATCTCGCAGATACGCTTGCTGCAGCCCATTACATTGGTCGGATTGACCGCCTTGTCGGTCGAGACCATCACGAAGCGGTCTACTCCGTAGCGGACGGACGCGTCGGCGAGGATCTTGGTGCCGTTGACGTTGTTCTCGATGCTTTCGCAAGGGTTGTCCTCCATCATCGGGACGTGTTTGTAGGCGGCGGCGTGGAAGACGTACTGCGGGCGGAAGTCCTTGAATATCTTATTCATACGGGCTTCGTTGGTGATGGATGTGACGACCGTTTCGCAAGGGATTCCCGGGTAGTCGCGTGCCATCATCAGGCGGATGTCGTGCTGGGGCGTCTCGGCGGAGTCGATCAGCATCATCGATGCGGGATTGGCCGCTGCCACCTGCCTTACTATTTCGCTTCCGATGCTGCCTGCGCTTCCGGTGATGAGCACTCGCTTGCCGCGGAGCTCTTCGCGGATGGAGTCCATATCGACGGTGATTTCGTCGCGCGGGAGGAGTTCTTCGACGCTGACTTCGCGGAGCGTCCCCACGAGGTCGGGGTGCGAGGCGTCGACGACGTCGTTCGTGACGAGGATCTGGGCGCCGGCGGAGAGGATGTGGTTCTGCAGCTGAACGTCTTCGCGAAGACGTTCAATCCTGCCCGGGGCTATGAGTACTGCCCGGATTTTCTTTTTCCGCAGGATTTCGGGGAGGTGTTCGTCGCTGTCGTAGACTGGCATTCCCATCAGGCGGGAGCCGTTGTTCAACGCCGGGTCGTGGGCGATGAAGCCGCAGAGTTCGTAGCGCATCGGTTTGTCGCTGCGGATGGATTTGGCGAGGCTGATGCCGCCTTCGCGGATGCCGTAGATGAATGCTCGGGTGGCGCCGTTGGTGCGGAAGTAGACGTCGTATATTCTGCGGATTATGATGCGCAGGCTCCAGAGGAGGGCTGTGGCGACGGCTTCGGCGACGAGGATTACTCGTGCCTGGACGTGGGCGAAGCAGTGGTCGGGGAGGGAGTTGGTGGCGAAGTGGATGAGGATTACGGCTGCTGCTGAGCAGGCCATTGCGTAGGCTATGTGGACGAGGTCTGTGAAGGAGGAGTAGCGGATTATGCCGGCGTAGGTGCGGAATGCTGCGAAGAAGATGAGGTGGATGGCGATGGCTAGTGCGAGGAAGCGCATCAGGGGCCAGAAGTTTTGCTGGAGGGCTACGCCGTGGTAGAAGCACCAGTAGACGAAGATGCTTGTGAATAGTAGTATGGCGGCGTCCAGGAGGAGGATGCACCAGTATGGGAATGTTCGCTTGGAGAAATACCAGTCTACCAGTTCTCTGAGACTTCTCATAGGTTTGTTTATTTTGAATAGTTTGTTTGTTTCGTTTATTTGGGTTTGGCTTGCGCGAGGGCCATCAGACGAGAACTCACTGACTGCCGGAGGGGGGAACCCAGGGCGGAGAGGAGGATGCGGAGGCGGTGGGTGTCGGAGCCGGTGTGGGTGTAGTAGCCTCGGCTTAGGAGCCATTCGGCTTTGCGGCGGGGTTCGGGGCCGTAGATGCCGGCGAGCGAGTACCAGTTCAGCTGGAAGCGGATGCCCGCCGCGTGCAGGGACTCATAGTCGCTTTCGCACATATAGGCGTAGCGCTCGGGGTGCGCGAGCAGCGGGAAATAACCCTTCGATTTCACGCGTTCAAGCAGTTCGCGGAAGTTCATCGGCGGCGTGAAGTACGAGGTCTCGACGAGCAGCATCCGGCCGCCTTCGGCGTCCAATCCCAACACTTCTCCCCTTTCGAGTCTTTCTTCGAAGAGGCTGTCAAGCATATTTTCGGCGGCGAGCCGGAGTTCGATGGTGCCGCCTGAGTCGGAGTATGCTTTCTGAAGTTCGGAATAGGCTTTCCTGAGGCCTTCAACGGTATTGGGCACGTCTTCCATCACGTGGGGTGTCAGACACACGCAGGAGACTCCTAAATGCTCGTAGAGCTTAAGTATCTCGAGGGTTTCCTCCATCGTCTGGACTCCGTCGTCCACTCCCGGCAGCAGATGGCTGTGCCAGTCGGTGTATCCCTTCAGGAAGCCGCTCTGCTCGAGAGTTATTTTATGGCTGAATGGCCACATTACTTTTTCTTATCTTTCTTCTTCGACTCGCTGTCGCCGTAGGTCCCGTAATAGCTCTTGTTGCCGTAGCCGTAATTGTACCCGTAGTGATACCCGTAGCGGTAGCCATAATGCCCATATTGCCCGCCGCTCGTCTCCGTGCCGTTCAATACGACAGTGAGATTCTTGAACTTGCGCTCATTGTACAGCTTCTGCAGCTCCGGAACCATACTCTTCTCGAGCAGCCCCGCGCGAACGACGAAAATCGTGCGGTCCGCGTAAGTCTCGATAATCTGCGTATCCGCCACCACATCGATAGGAGGACAGTCAACGAATATGCAGTCGTACTCCGACCTGAGCTTCTCGGTGACCTGATCCGCCCTCTCATCGAAAAGAAGTTCAGTAGGGTTCGGAGGAATCGTGCCGACAGGCAGGATATAGAGGTTCTCGATGCCGTCTATCGGGAGGATAAGCGACTTAATGTCATCCACTTCGTGCGAGAGGAAGTTGCTCAGGCCCTGCTGCGGCGCTCCGACGAATCCCGAAGACGTAGCGCGACGGAGGTCGCCGTCGATAAGCAGCACCTTCTTGCCCTTGATCGCGAAGCTCACGGCGAGATTGATCGCAAGGAACGACTTGCCCGAGCCAGGATTGTACGAAGTCAACAGACTGACGTTCTTCGACTTGTCCTTGTTCATCATAAACTCGAGGTTCGTGCGGAGCACGCGGAACGCCTCGTTGATGCCGTCGCGGTTGCCCTGCTGCACCACGATGCGCGAACCCTCGTGGCGGCGTTTTCTATTGGACGCGAAGAATTTTTTCTTCGCGGCCAATAAAGGAATCTCCCCGGCGAATGGAACTGTCAGGTTCTCAAGGTCTTTCTTGCCGCGGATGCGGGTGTTCAGGACTTCCTTGAGGTAGATTATGCCGAGCGGGATGCAGAGGCCGAGAGCGATGGCGAGAAGCAGGATGTTGCGTCTTACCGGGGATGTCGGGGTCTGCTTGCCGTACGGAGGATTGATGATTCTGGTGTTGTAGGCGGTGAATGCCTGGGAGAGCTCGTTCTCTTCGCGCTTCTGGAGGAGGAAGAGGTAGAGGGACTCCTTGACTTTCTGCTGGCGCTCTACGCTGAGAAGGTACTTGGCCTGAGTCGGGTTAGATGCGATTCGGGAAGTCGCCTGGCGCTCGGTCTGCTGGAGGGAGCGGATCTGGGCGTTGAGCGTGACTATCTGGTTGTCGATGGAGGTGATGATGGCGCTGCGCATTGCTGCTAACGCCGCGTCCATATCGACTACGAGAGGGTTGCTGGTGGAGGAATTGGCCACGAGCGAGTTACGCTGGAGGAGCTGGCGGTTGTACTCGGCGATCTGGTTCTCGATGGAGGAGCTTTCGATGCCGGAGTTGGCCGGGAGGAGCTGGTAGCGGTTAGAGTCGTTCGTGAGGTAGCTGCGGACGTACCTGGTCATATAGAGCTGGTTCTGGACCTTGGTCTGCTCGATGTTGGCCTGGCTGCCCTGGGTCATATAGAGGTTCGAGGCGGCCTGGACGTCCGGGATGAGGTGTTCGGATTTGTAGGACGAGATGTCGTCGTCCACGTTGCCGAGTTCGCGCTCGATCACGCCGAGTCGTTCGTTGATGAACATACTTGTGCTGACGGCGATCTGGTTCTTGTCCTTTACCCAGTTCTCGTTGTAGACGCTGATGAGGGTGTTCAGGACATCTTCGGCTCGCTGCGGGGATTTGTCCTTGTAGGTGAGGTCGATCACCGTGGCCTTGTCGCTGTTGAGGGCTACCGTAAGGTTTGATTTACAGGCGTTTACGGTAGTGTAGAAGTTGTGTTTGTGTATGTTGAGGGTGTATTCCTCGCCGCCCAGGTAGTTCTCGTTGGCCTGGATGTTTACGATGCCTATCGGGGAGGTGAACGGCTGGTTCAGTCTGCCCTTATAGGTCTGTTCGGTTTCTATGTCTTCGCCGTTGAGTGTGAATTCTGTGAGGGTGGCGGTGCTGTCCGGGCCTATCTCGAGGTGGAAGCCGGCGCTCTCGTTCTCGAGGAGGTTAGGGAGGCTGACTTCGACAGGGAGGGTGAGGCCGTAGGCGACTTCGTCGTGGAAGGTGCCGGGACGCAGGTAGCTCATATCCAGGTGGAGGCGCTTTACGACTTCGCCAATTGTGGCCGGGGAAGCGAAGGCGATGACTTCGTTGTTCACGTTGGTGTTCGAATGGAAGAGGCCGAGGTTAGAGAAGTCGCCGAGGTCGGAGGAAATGGATTTTCCCTTCGAGTCTTCCTTGATGAGCACCGATGCGGTGCGTGTGTACACGGACGGGGTGCGTAAGATATAAACGACCGCGAGGCCGATGCATACGGCCAATGACAGTACGAACCATTTCCATTTAGCCAGGCACAGGTACATCAGGTCCTGGATCTTCAGGGCGTCTGCCTCCTCGGCGGCTGCGGTGTTCTGGCTCGGCTGGGGGTATGGCTGATGGCTTGCTTGCTGGCTTGTTTGCTGGCTTGTTTGCTGGCTGTACTGATGTTCTTTGCTTACGTTTGGGTTTTCGTTCTCTGACATATTAGTTCTTTGTTTATTTCAGGTTTCGATCTAGTGTTATATTCTTCCCTTCCTGGATTTTCTACTCTCCTGTGGTTATTACGTTCATTATCATTACCGTCATTGAGGTTATGACTGAAGCGAGGGAGAGCCAGAAGGAGGTGGAGCGGACATTATTGCCGTTCACTGTGGACTGGCGGGCGCGGGTGCTGTTCGGCTCCACGTACACTATGTCGTTCTGCTGGAGGTAGTAGACTGGAGAAGCGTAGAGATCCGAGCTCGAATTCAGGTTCACCTTATAGAAAGTCTTCTTGCCATTCTCCTCGCGCTGAATCAGCACATTATTGCGTTTTCCATATATGGTCAGATCGCCGGCCATACTGATGGCGTCCATAAGGGAGATGCGGTCACGGTCGATTTTTATTCGGCCCGGATTATTGACTTCACCGAGCACCGAAATCGTCAGGTTCTCGAACTCCACGGTCACCACCGGATCCTTGATAAGATTGTTGGACACAAGACTTTCCTTCACATAGGAAGCGATTTCGCTTCTCGTCATTCCGGACACGTGAAGTTTGCCGAGCACCGGAAAATCTATCTCGCCGAACTGGTCGATGGTGTAGCCGGACATTCCTCTGGATATCGAGCTTGTGCTGGAGCCGCCAATCTGGTTCGTAACGATCGGCAAATTGAACAGGTTAGTCAGGAGCGGATCCCTGCTGTTCACAATTATGGAGATTTTGTCCCCCACCTGAAGCTTCAGATCTTCCGCCGACGGAACCTTGACTTCCTGGCCCAGCTGGGCATCCATAAAATAAGCGACCTTAGGCGCCCCGCAAGACATCGCCATAATAACCACCGCCACCATCGCCAACCATCTTCTCATTCTCATACTGTAAAGTTTTTACGTGAATAATTTTTGCAAAAATACTTTAGGCTATATTTTTAGTTAGTCTATTTCAGGTAATTATCTTAATGATTATCCGCTATTTCTCCCAAACTCTGTTCGGCGGGGATTTCGTGAACATCACTTATAAATGATCTACCCACCCGGACCACACTTATAACGCTTAAGTGTATTTCTCTTCTAAATTTTGAATAGCAGAAACACGTTTTATCGTTTAAGCGTGCTTCTGCGCTTAATTTCGAAGAGGAGAAACACGTTTTATCGTTTAAGCGTGCTTCTGCGCTTAATTTCGAAGAGGAGAAACGCGCTTTATCGTTTAAGCGTGCTTCTGCGCTTAATTTTGAAGAGGAGAAACACGTTTTA
>CAVCSJ010000102.1:0-7421 GCA_963604895.1 bacterium | reverse complement strand
TTCGCCCTTGTCCGCGTGTGCGGCAGGGGCGAAAAATTGTTGTAAGAAATTGCTACATTTGCAGAAATTACTATCTGATGGACAGAAAGACGATCCTTGACGCGACATTCCCGCAATGCCCGATTAGAAACATCCTCTCCAGAATAGGAGACAAATGGACGCTCCTTGTGCTTTATACACTGGACCAGAAGGGCACGATGCGTTTTAATGACCTGTATCGCGCCATTCCGGACATATCCCAGAAAATGCTTACTGCAACGCTGAAGGTCCTTGTGGAGGACGGGCTGGTCTCCCGCGAACTATTTCCCGAAGTTCCTCCGAAAGTGGAGTATACCCTCACCGGGAGAGGAGAGAGTCTTCTTCCCCATCTGAACGCACTTCTTGGCTGGGCCATCGAAAATTTCGATGCCATCCTCTCTGACCGGCAGATGCCCTTAAAGTAGATTGGATTTACTGCCCGATGCCCTCGGAGGACAGACGGGCTACGAGCTTTTTCGCGGCATTGTGGAGAGACCTTGACAGGCGGAGGTTGAAATTGGACGCATTGCGGCCTTCCGCCTTTATTCTGTACGAGGCGATCTTGTCGGAGGTCTCGGTGTCGTACAGGTACGCCCAACCGCGCAGCTCCGCGTCGTCACTGTCCGCGGTCACCATTTCCAGCACGATGGCGTATCTTGCCGAGTCTTTCTTGAAGTGAATGGCCTGCTGCATCGAGTTGAGGTCATTGAGCAGGGCGGTCTCGTACTCCTTGATCTCAACTGTCGAGCCGTTCGATTCCAGATATCTGGAAATCATCGGCGACAATACCAGGGCGAATCCCATTTCCTTGCTGCCCTTTACCACGTCCCAGGAGCCGAACTCCTTGTCCTGCAGGTCCTCGAAATGGAAGATGTAGTCGTGGTCGTTGAATCTGACCGTGACGTCGGCGTTCTGGATGTCCTCCCTTTCGAACAGAATGTAGCCGGAGAGATAGGTGCCGGACTCAAGCTCGGAACTTTGCAGGTAACTGTCTGATATGACGGCCATTGCCTGAGCCAGGCGGTTGGTGTATGCCTGGACGTCGGCTCTGGCCACCTGCTCGGCATACAGGGCGTCTGTATTTCTGTAAGTAGTTGAATATGTAACTGTTCCGTCGCTTGAAGCGGACGTCGAATAGCTCTGCCCGCTGTAAGCCGCGGCAATGCCTTCGGCGATGGCGAAGAAGGTTCCCTTCGTGCGGTTGCGCTTGTCGATCTTGTTTTTGAAGTCATTGGCAGTGATGCTCTTGGCGTATGACTGCGTTCCGGCAGCGCTTGTCTGAAGCATCCTGACCTCGGAAGGATCGAATTCGAAATTGTCCAGCGATCCGTTGCGGATGTACAGGTCCAGGCGGTAGTACTTTCCGTATTCCGTTATCGGGTGAAGCTGGGCCGCCACGGAAAGGCTTCCGTCGGCGTACACCTGCCAGAACTGGCCCTCGGAGAGAAGAATGAAGCTATCCTTCTCGTCAAGGCTCGGATAATAAGTCTTTCCGCTGTCATCCATACGGGACATATTGCCTTCGCTGTCAAAGACATACCACCAGTCCTCGTCAGGCACTCCGTTTTCGTAGTTCTTTTCGTATTTCAGGCCGTCCTTGTAAACGGTCTCCAGACCTTCGATCTTTCCCTGGACATATTTGCACGTGCGTGCAATGTCACCATTTTCATAATACTCGGTTATGTTGCCGTCCATCAGCATTTTGCCCTCAGCGTCCGTGCCCACGAATTTTCCTCCTGTTCTGAAAGGTTTTCCGGAGACATAATAATCCCTGAACATCTTCGGGAACTGCTCGCCGGTTTCCACAACTCTGTAATAGTCAGCAAACTCCTTGACGCTTACGACATTGGCGTCATTGTCATAATAGATGGTTTCCACATTCTGCGCATTGACTGCAGCGGCAGAAAGCGCCAGGCAGATGAGCCCGGCCCAAAGTCTTTTTTTCATACACATTCGATTCAGTGACCGCAAAGGTAAGAATTTTCTGTATATTTGTGGGTTGTGCATCGACAAATCATTTATGTATAGAAAATTAATTCTTGCCGCAACCGCGATTCTTTCCGCGCTGACTCTGACGGCGCAGACGGGTCCCTGGACAGGAAAGCTCAAGGTCCAAAATACTGAACTGACGCTTGTTTTCGACCTGGACAAGTCCACTCTGGACGTCCCGGCCCAGAGCGCCAAAGACATCCCCACCAAAGTGTCCAGAACCGCCACGGGAGCCATAACTATAGAAATTCCTTCCATAAACGCCTCATATAAAGGCCTTTGGCTCGGCAGGGCAATCACAGGAACCTTCACTCAGAACGGAATGTCGTTCCCTCTGCTGCTGAATCCCGGAAGGCCGGTCATCAACCGCCCGCAGACGCCAGTCGGACCGTTCCCGTACGCCACCGAAGAAGTGATATTCACAAACGGCAATGCAAGATTGAGCGGAACGCTCACACTGCCTGAAAATTGCACGCGCACGACGCCGGCGCTGGTTATGGTGACCGGCAGCGGTCTGCAGAACCGCGACGAGGAGCTCTTCGACCACAAGCCGTTCGCGGTCATTGCGGACGCTTTCGCGAGGGCGGGCATCGCAACGCTGCGCTACGACGACCGCGGGTTCGGCGAGTCAACGGGTGACGTAATCAATTGCACTACAGAGGATTTCGAGAATGACGCACTAGCCGGCGTCAAGCTCCTGAAAGAACGTTTCGACAGAGTCGGAGTGCTGGGACACAGCGAGGGCGGAAGCATCGCCCTGATGCTCGCGGAGCAGGGGCAGGCGGACTTCGTCATCAGCCTCGCGGGTATGGTCGTCTCCGGTGCGCAGACCTTGCTCGAGCAGAACAGACGCGCGCTCACGAAGGCGGGAGTGCCTGAAACTGAGGTCAATGCGTATTGCTCATTGCTGGAAGAAGCTTTTGCCGCCGCAGCCGCTTCCGAGCCGCTCCCGACGGGGGAGGATGCCGCAATTTCGCCCGCGCTACTGCAGAACTATACCGCTGTAAGACAGCAACTTCAGCAGCCGTACCTCCGCTATTTCGCGGCTCTCGACGTCTCGAAGAGCCTCGCTCAGGTGACGTGCCCCGTGCTCGCGCTGAACGGCACGAAGGACACGCAGGTCGAGTGCTCCGAGAATCTCTCCGCTCTCCAGTCCGGCCTCCCGGCCAATCCGCATACGGCCATCCGGCCAATGGAAGGCCTCAATCATCTCTTCCAGCACTGCACTACAGGAGAGACTGACGAATATAACGAGACAGAAGAGACCATTTCTCCAGATGTTCTCTCCGAGATGGTTTCCTGGGTGAAGTCCCTGTAAAACAGAATCAGGATTTTGCGAGTTTCTGTAATTCAAAATCCGCTTTAATCTTGTCGATGATCGCACAGACGACCTTGTAGCTGCGACCGGAGGCGGTGTACTGCGCCGGCGTGATGAAATTCACGCGCCCCTGACGCTTGAGTTTGAGCGCCTGCCGCTTCTTCTTCTCGTTCTGCGGATCGTAGACGGCGACAGAGTGCCCGCCGAACATATTCACAATTTTCATACAAGGCACATCAGTCTCCCCGTCGCCGAAATAAATCATATTCGGGAACGGCACTCTCTTCTTGTCGTCCGCCATACTGCTGTTTACCAGCTTGTTGTCTCGCGAAGAAAAGATACCCTTGCTGATCTTGAACAGAAACTGAGTCTTCGTCGTGTAGTCCACCGCGATGCCCGGCCACTCCGCCTCGCCGTTCGCGTCATATATGAACGAGCCTGCGAAAATATGTTTGAATTCCTTGGCGATAGGGCAACCCTCGATAATCTCCTTCAGGCCCGAGGAGTTGATGTAATGCTCCACGTGCACCCCGTGGGCCTCGCCGTACCTGTTCACTAGACTGAACCACTCCTTTACGCCCTCGAACAGCCGGATATCCTTGCCGAAACTCATAAAATCCTCCTTCCGGAGCGGAATACCCTTCGCGCGCGCCTCGTCGAACATCAGCTTCATATACGCAAGCACATTGCTCGCATCCTGCCCGCTGGCTATGTTGTCGCTCATTGTCCAGAACTCAGAGGGCGTCTTGCCCACCGCCTGGATGAATCCGAACTCCTGCATATTGCCCGGAGAAAGTGTCCCGTCGAAGTCGTAAATCAGTGCTACAATAGGTTTTCTTCTCATAAATTTCGCCACTTATTTCAGCATTTCACCCCACTGACTACTTAAATTACCATATATTGTGGGGTTCCACAAATATAGTATAAAAAGATTTTGGGACCACACGCCGAATCGATATTTTTGCTTATTCGAAAAATATACAAAAGTACATAAATATGCTTCATTATTTGACAAAACTCGAGAACATCACCCGCCAGTGCTGGAACGCTCCGGGCCTCTGCAACTACAAGGGTGAGCAGTTCACATTCGGCGAAGTAGCCACCAACGTTGAGAAATTTCACATCTTCTTCGAGAAGGCCGGCATCACGAAAGGCGATAGAATCGCCATCTGCGCACGCAACTGCGCCCGCTGGGCAGTCTCTTTCCTTGCTACGAACACCTACGAGGCAGTGACGGTACCGATCCTCGCCGACTTCACTCCGGACAGCGTTATGAGCCTTATGGAGCACTCCGAGAGTATGATGCTCTTCACCGACCCTGACATCTGGGAGAAACTCGATCCTGCCAAAATGCCTGCCCTGAGAGCTGTAGTAAGCGTCAAGGACTTCACCCTGCTTTTCTGCACCGACGAGAAAATCAAAGAATCATACGCCAACCTCCACGAGGAGTTCAAAACACGCTATCCTCTCGGATTCTCCGGCGACAACGTACATTATCCTACCGGCAATGACAAGGATCTCGCGGTCATCAACTATACTTCCGGAACCACCAGCGCACCTAAGGGCGTAATGCTTCGTTATGAGAGTTTTACAGCCACAATCGAGTACGCCCAGACCAACGTGAAGGCCAAGCCGAACACCACCATCGTTTCGATGCTCCCTATGGCCCATATGTACGGTCTCGCCTTCGAGTTCCTTTATCCTTACATCAGCGGCGTTGCAGTCTACTATCTCGGCAAGACTCCGTCTCCTACCACCCTCATCAAGGCAATGCAGGAGGTCAAGCCTTACCTTCTCATCACTGTTCCGCTCGTAATGGAGAAGATCTACAAGTCTTCCATCAAGCCGGTTCTCGATAAGAAGTCTATGAAGATCCTCACCGCTATCCCTGGACTCAACAACGTCATTTACAAGAAGATATGTTCGAAGATCATCGATACCTTCGGAGGCAATATCTACGAGTTCATTATGGGCGGAGCTCCGCTCAATCCTGAAGTCGAGAAGTGCTTCCGCAAGATGCATCTCCCGTACTGCGTGGGTTACGGTATGACAGAGGCCTGTCCTCTTCTCGCATACTCCGACTATCATACCTTCGCAGCAGGTTCCTGCGGCCGTGCCGTAGACTGCGCCGAGGTGCGTATCGACTCCGAGGACCCTATCCATATCGCCGGCGAGATCCAGGCCAAGGGTATGAACATCTGCGCAGGATACTTCAACAATCCTGAGGCTTCCGCCAATGCTTTCACCGAGGACGGCTTCCTCCGTACAGGTGACCTCGGCGTAATGGACGAGAAGGGCAACATCTTCATCAAGGGCCGCAGCAAGAGCATGATCCTTACCGCCAACGGCCAGAACGTTTATCCTGAGGAGGTTGAGGCAGTTGTAAACAGCCAGGACTATGTTGCAGAGAGCGTCGTGGTCGACCGTTCCTCCAAGCTCGTCGCCCTCGTCTACCTCGATGAGAAGGCAATGCAGACCGCAGGTCTCGATGCCGAAGCCATCTCCGACGTACCTGAGAACGTCCGCGTAAGCGCCAACCGCCTGCTCCCGTCATACAGCCAGATCACCAAGGTCGAGGTTATGACCGAGCCTTTCGCAAAGACTCCTAAGATGAGCATCAAGCGCTTCCTCTACAAATAGAGTATACTGCCTGTGTTGACTGACGAAATGTCAGTCAATATGGGATTGGAATACAATTTGACTTAACAGTTCGCGTCACCCCTCGGGGCGGCGCGTTTTTTTTGACGCACGTCGTCAGGGGATTCAAGAAAAAGAAACAGTTTGGAATTTTAAAAGTTAAACAATATGTCAAACGGTAAAATAGGTGTAACCACCGAGAATATATTCCCGGTCATCAAGAAGTTCCTTTATTCTGATCACGAAATCTTTCTGCGTGAGATAGTTGCGAACGCAGTTGACGCTACCCAGAAGATGAAAGCCCTCGCTCAGAACGGCGAATTCAAGGGCGAACTCGGGGACCTGAAGGTCCAGGTCGTCCTCGACGAGGATGCAAAGACCCTTAAGATCATCGACAACGGTATCGGTATGACGGAGGAGGAGATCGACAAGTATATCAACCAGATAGCCTTCTCATCGGCAGGAGAATTCCTCGAGAAATACAAAGACCAGATAGGCAGCATCATAGGCCATTTCGGACTGGGCTTCTACTCGGCTTTTATGGTCAGCGAGAAGGTCACCATCGAAACACTTTCCTGGAAGGACGGCGCCAAGGCCGTGAAATGGACCTGTGACGGCTCTCCGGAATTCACTATGGAAGATTGTGACAAGTCTGACAGAGGTACGGTAATCACCCTCTATCTGGATAAGGACAGCGAGGAATTCGCAGCCAAGGACCGCATCGGCCAGCTGCTCAGCAAGTACTGCAAGTTTATGCCTGTTCCTGTAGTCTTCGGCAAGAAGACCGAATGGAAGGACGGCAAGAACGTCGATACCGACGAGGACAATGTCATCAACAATATCGAACCTATCTGGACCAAAGCCCCTTCAAGCCTGAAGGACGAGGACTATGACAAGTTCTACAAGGCCCTCTATCCTATGGAGGATGAGCCTATGTTCCATATTCATCTGAATGTGGACTATCCTTTCACCCTCACCGGCGTGCTTTACTTCCCTAAAATCAAGGAAAGAATGGCAGTGGACAAGCACAAGATCCAGCTTTACTGCAACCAGATGTTCGTCACGGACCACGTGGACAACATCGTCCCTGACTTCCTGACACTTCTGCACGGCGTCATCGATTCTCCGGACATCCCTCTGAATGTCAGCCGCAGCTACCTGCAGAGCGATGCCAACGTGAAGAAAATCAGCACCTACATCACCAAGAAGGTTGCCGACCGTCTGGAGGACATCTTCAATACGGAACGTGCCGAGTACGAGAAGAAGTGGGACAATATCAAGCTCTTCATAGAGTACGGTATGCTTTCCGAAGAGAAGTTCGGCGAGAGAGGTATGAAGTTCGCCCTTCTTAAGAACTGCGACGGCAAATACTTCAGCCTGGACGAGTACAGGACGGCAGTGGAGCCTCAGCAGACCGACAAGGACAAGAAGGTCGTATTCCTCTATGCCACAAAGCAGG
>CAVCSJ010000101.1:0-7445 GCA_963604895.1 bacterium | reverse complement strand
GCTGGGGATTCTGCTGGGGTTTGCGCGGTGGTTTCTGCGGCGGTTTCTGCGGCGGATTGCGCGGCGGTTTGCGCGGTGGTTTCTGCGGCGGATTGCGCGGCGGTTTCTGCGGCCTTGGTTTCAGGGACGGTGGTTTCTTCTATGGCGGGGCTCTGTGCACCGAGGGTGACAGAAGTGAGGATCGCGGCGAGGGCGAAGCAATATTTCTTCATAAATGTATTTTCGTGGGGAAGTCCGACAAATATACATATCCTCCCGCCAAATCCCAAACTTTCCCGTCCTAAAATCCATCATCTTTTCAGGCCAGAAGGGAGCGAAAATTGGCGGAAAACGCTCCCTTCTGGATGCGGAGGAGGCCACAGAGGAGGTTATGGAGGAGATGGGCCGGCCAGAAGGGAGCGGAAATGGCGGAAAACGCTCCCTTCTGGATGGCATGAAGATGGTGACGGGGAGAAATAACGAGAGGCAGTGGCGAGAGGGCTGAAGGAGGGACGAGGGGCCGGGAGATGAGCTGTTCTTGTAAATTATAGGAGAGAGGGCTTTCAGAATCGGCAGATTTTATTACCTTTGTGGTTGCCTTTGCCTTTACGGGGAAAAGAAGACGTAAAAAAGAACAGATGAGGACAGAGGGTGAAGAAATAAACAGAAACCTCCGAAGTAACAGACACTTACAAGAATAAATACTTAAGCATATGTTCGATTCAACTCACGGACTGTATGTGGCCCACGGGCCTCAGGGTCCCATATCCATTTGCGGCCGGATGGCTAACCGCCACGGCCTCATCGCCGGAGCCACAGGAACCGGCAAGACCGTAACCCTCCAGGTCCTCGCGGAAACCTTCTGCCAGGCCGGCGTACCGTGCTTTATGGCCGATATGAAAGGCGACCTGAGCGGCATCAGCCAGACCGGAGCGATGAGCAGCTTCATCAGCAAGCGCTGCACCGAATTCGGCATCGAGAACCCGCAGTTCGGACCTTGTCCGGTACGCTTCTATGACGTATTCGGCGAGCAGGGCCATCCTATGCGCGCCACCGTTTCCGATATGGGTCCCCAGCTTCTCTCCCGCCTTCTCGGCCTCAACGAAACCCAGACCGGAGTCCTGAACATCCTCTTCAAGGTGGCCGACGACAGAGGCCTCCTGCTCCTGGATATGAAGGACTTAAGATCGATGCTCACCTACATCGCCGACCACGCCAAGGAACTGACCAACAACTACGGAACCGTTTCCGCGGTCAGCGTGGGAGCCATCCAGAGAGCCCTCCTCGAACTTGAAAACCAGGGCGCCGACAAATTCTTCGGCGAGCCCGCATTCGATATCTACGATCTTCTCCAGACCGAACAGGGCAAGGGCGTGATGAGCGTCCTCGCGGCCGACAAGCTGATGCTGAACCCGAAGCTCTACTCGACCTTCCTGCTCTGGCTCCTGTCAGACCTCTACGCCACCCTTCCCGAGGTCGGCGATATGGACCTCCCGAAACTCGTATTCTTCTTCGACGAGGCCCACACCCTCTTCGAGGACACTTCGAAGGCCCTCGTGAGCAAGATCGAGCAGGTCGTACGCCTCATCCGAAGCAAGGGCGTAGGCGTATATTTCGTCACCCAGAACCCTACCGACATCCCTGAGAGCATCCTCGGACAGCTCGGAAACCGCGTCCAGCACGCCCTGAGAGCCTTCACTCCGAAAGACCAGAAGGCCGTCAGAAGCGCCGCCGAGACCTTCCGCGCCAACCCTGCGTTCAAGACCGAGGACGCCATTATGGAGCTCGCGACCGGTGAAGCCCTCGTGTCATTCCTCGATGAAAAGGGTTCCCCTAGTATGGTCGAAAGAGCCCGTATCCTCTTCCCTCTCAGCCAGATAGGCGCCATCAGCGAGTCCCGGCGCGACACTATCATAAAGCAGTCCCGCATCTACGGCAAATACGACAAGCCGATGGACCGCGAGAGCGCGTTCGAGGTCCTGCTCGCTGAAAGCGAGGAGGCCGAGAAGGCGCGGCAGCAGGAGGAAGCGGAGGCAGCCGCCCAGGCGGAAGCCGAAAAGGCAGAAAAAGCCGCTGCAAAGGGGCAGACAAAGTCTGCCAATAAGGGCAAGAGCCTCGGCAAGGCATTGATCGGCGCAGCCGTAGGCGCGGCGATCACCTCGGCAACCTCGAGCCTCGGCACGAGCGTCGCGAACAAGGTCACCGGCACGAAGAGCCGCACGACGGGCAAGAGCGCCGCGAACAAGGCGATCAAGTCCGCGACGAGCTCCGCGACACGCACTCTCGTGCGGTCAATCCTGGGGAATCTTCTGAAATAGTGAAGATTACAGAGGACGGCCGCATTTAAAAAAGTGCAGAAACTTAAGAAATATTAATTTTTCTGAAATGGGAAAACTCTTTGACGAACTCAGTAAGGACTACCGCCTGAAGGAGGGCCTGAAGACCTGCATCAACTGCGGGACCTGCACGGCCATCTGTCCTGCCGCCGAGTTCTACAAATATGATCCGCGAAAGATAGTGGACACTGTCCAGCGCAAGAACGACGATGAGATAGAGGCTCTTCTGAAGAGCGAAACCATCTGGTACTGCGGCGAATGCATGTCCTGCGTGACCAGATGCCCGCGCCGCAACGGCCCGGGCCTGGTGATTATGGCGCTGAGAAACCTGTCCATAAAAATGGGCTATTTCATCGAAAGCGAGAAGGGCCGTCAGGTCTACCCTCTCACCAAGAGCCTGACAGGCAATATGCTGAACTTCGGCTACTGCATCTATCCTACCACTTTCGTCTTCGAGGACCATCCTGAAGCCGGTCCGGTCTGGAAATGGCACACAGAACATCTGGAGGACAGCCTGGAGCGCAACGGAGGCAATTACCAGGGCGAAGGCCCGGGCATCCTGCGCAAGATTCCGCAGCAGGCTCTCGACGAATTGAAGGCCATATTCGACGTGAGCGGCGGCACCGAAAGGATCGAGACCGTGAACAAATACTCCGAGCAGAAGGCCAAAGAAATGGGAATGACGATGGAGGAATACCGCCAGTACGTCTTCGAGACCTGTTCTCCGGGACATTTCAACAATGAGGATTAACAAGGGCACAGGTCTCAAAATCAGAAGTTTATGATCTATCAAGGAAAAAAACTCATCTGGGCTGACTACCAGAAGGAAATACCGGACGACCATTGGTACTATGTGCGCAGCTGCATCAGGCAGAACTTCTTCCCGGCTTCGGAGAAGATGTTCACCGAAATCACTCAGAAGGTGCTGGGCAAGGATATCTATGAGAATCCGAGCCACACGACCTGCGGCGGCATCGCCTATCACTGCGACACCCTCCCCCAGGAGACCGCTATGACCGTGGTGGCCAGGCAGTTCGCCATTATGACTGAATCCGGCTACGAGAACCTCTGTCCGTCCTGCATCACCTCGTTCGGAAACTACACCGAAATCCTCGAGACCTGGAGGGAGTTCCCGGAACTCGAGACAAGAGTGCGCGAGATGCTGTGGAAGGCCTGCAGACGCGAGTTCAACAAGCCTAAGTACCTGGCGCACAGCAGCGACCTGATATACAAGTTCCGCAACGAGATAGCCGAGAAGGCCAAGTTCCGCCTAGTGAACCGCGAGACCGGAGAGCCTCTGAAAATCGTGGAGCACATCGGCTGCCACTATTCGAAGATGTTCCCGTCGAAGGGCGTGGGCGGCGCCGAGTACCCGTACGTGCTCGCCGGAATGGTCGAGTCCTGGGGCGGAAGCGTGATCGACTATCCGGAGAGGCGCCATTGCTGCGGATTCGGCTTCCGCCAATACTTTGTCAAGGCGAACCGAGGCTACTGCATATCCAATACGCACAAGAAGTTCGAGTCGATGGAGCCGTATCATCCGGATGCCATTATCACCAATTGTCCGGGCTGCCCATACTTCCTGGACAGATGGCAGTATGTGATTTCCGAACAGACGGGCAAGACTTACGGCGAGAACGGCTACGGAATCCCGGTACTCACCTACGAGGAGCTGGCCGGACTCGTGCTGGGCTATGACCCGTGGGATCTGGGCCTGCAGCTGCATCAGGTGGCGGTCGAGCCGCTTCTGGACAAGATAGGCATCGAGTACGACCCGAAGGCGAAGTACCTGGGAGTGGACAAGAAGAATATTCTGCGCCCGGGCCTGCCGAGTGTGCTGAAATGCTGTTAACTTATTGGCAGGCAACAGCCTGCCGCGAGAGTAATTGGCAGGCCCGGCCTGCCGCGAAAATTTAAGAAAAATCGCGAAATTTAAGAATCGTAATGAAAGAGAACGTTGTGATTATCGGAGGCGGAATCGCGGGGATGGAGGCGAGCAAACAGCTGCTCGCGCTCGGGTACTGCCCTATATTGGTCGAAAAAAGTGAGAAACTCGGCGGGCACGTCGGGGAGTGGAACAGGCTGTTTCCGGATATGACGCCTGCCTCGGAGGTCGTGGACGGCATCCGGGAGGGATTGAACGGAGCGAACATCTTCCTCGACACGGAGATTTCGTTCATCAACAAGCTCAAGGACGGCTACAGCGTGATGCTCTCGAACGGCGTGAACGTTGTCTGCCGGGCGGTGCTTTTCGCGACGGGCTTCCACCTTTTCGACGCGCGCAAGAAGGAGGAGTACGGCTACGGAATCTACAACCAGGTCATCACGAACCGCGATCTGGAACACTGGTTCAACGGTGAGGCGGACACGCGCATCGACTCGCACGAAATCACGCGCGTCGGCTTCGTGCATTGCGTCGGCTCGCGCGACGTCAAGGCGGGCAACGCCCAATGTTCGAAGGTCTGCTGCATCACTGCGATCAAGCAGGCGATCGAGATGAAGGAGAAGTTCCCGGCGGCGGAAATCTACTGTTTCTATATGGATCTCAGGCTGTTCGGAAAGAAATACGAAGACTTTTACATCAAGGCTCAGAGGGATTACGGGATTCATTTCCTGCGCGGAAGAGTTTCGGAGGTCAGCGAGGACATCAACGGGCGCGTGTGCGTGAAGGCGGAGGATACGCTTTCGGGCAAGCCGGTCAAGGTTACGCTCGATCTGCTCGTGCTGATGGCGGGAATGGTGAGCAATTCCGGAGTCGGGCAGGTGGCGTCGATGATTCCGCTTGGCACCGACAGCGACGGGTTCCTGAAGAGCCGCGACAACATCTACAGCATCATCGAGTCGGAGCGGCGCGGTATCTTCTATGCGGGAGCCTGCACGGGCACCAAGACGGTGCCCGAGACATTGGCCGAGGCCCGCTCGGCCGCATTGGCTATTCATAATTACCTCAGCACCAGCAGAGTATGATTAATTTTGGATTCGGTCTCTCGCCCTCGTCAACGGTGAATCTGGACAAAGCGGACCTTACGCTGCTTCGCCGGGTGCGCGCGCTGGAGAGCGACGTGGACATCTGTATGGCCTGCGGAAGCTGCACGGCGTCGTGCACTGCGGGGCCTTTCACGGGGATGAGCGTGCGCAAGGTCATCAATGACCTGCAGCGGGGGCGGAACAAGGATATCGAGAAGATGATTTCGGGCTGTATGCTCTGCGGAAAGTGCACGATGGTCTGTCCGCGCGGAATCAATACGCGACATTTAATTCTCTCTGTATGGAGGGTTTACAATAAGGAGGAAGTGAAATGATAGAGCGTTTTGCATCGGGCTTCCATCCTTTCGTGCTGCCGTTTATGTTCGGTATGGTGTTCGTGCTCGGATACTGTATCTACGGCGTGTTCCATATTTATTTCCAGCTGGACCATAAGGAGAGGCGGCAGTTCCTGCTGTCGCTGGTCACGCCTGCGACAATCTGGAAGAACATCCGCGACATCTTCCTCAACTGCCTCATTCACGTGAAGTTATGGAAGAGGAACAAGGTTCTGGGATATATGCATTCTTCGATTGCCTTCGGCTGGTTTATGCTGATCGTGCTGGGGCATATCGAGTGCTGGGTTTATATGCCGCACAGGGCCAAGTTCCTGTACTACCCTATCTTCTTCAATTATTTCGTGGCGGAGAATGAGTCCACGGTGGGCGGCGCGATTTTCTTCTTCCTGATGGATTTCTTCCTGCTGATGGTGCTGAGCGGCATCGTGCTGGCCATCATCAAGAGGGTTCATTCGCAGCTGTTCGGAATGCGGCGGACCACGCAGCCGTCGGTCCTGGACCGCGTGGGGCTTTATTCCCTGTGGCTGATATTTCCGCTTCGTCTTCTGGCTGAGGCATTTACGGCCGACATCAGCGGCGGAAGCTTCCTGACTGTCCCGATGAATCATCTGTTCGGAAGTTTCCTCGGGGATACGATGCATATGCTGCCGACCTGGTGGGCATATTCCATCTGCCTTGGCATCTTTATGACTGTGCTGCCGTTCACGCGCTATATGCATATCCCGACGGAGATGCTGCTGATTCCTATGAGGAATGCGGGCCTTAAGATCGTGCACGCGCGCCGGGGCTTCGCGAAGGCTCAGGTATGGGCCTGTCCTAACTGCGGTGTCTGCATCGATGCTTGTCCGATGAATGTGAAGAAGGCGAACATCAAGGATGCGACTGTATATCTGAACCGTCAGATCCGCCGTGGCAATGAAAAGAGAATCGAGGAGATAAGCGACAAGTGTCTTCTGTGCGGAAAGTGTACTCAGGTATGTCAGGTGGGTGTCGACGGACCGGCTCTGCGTATGGCCCAGAGGTCGATACGGCATTATGACTATGTGCCTGATTATGGGAATATTATAGTATCTCCTTCAGGCTCTGCCGCGGGAGCTTTTTCAGGTTCTTCCTCTTCGGAAGTTTCGGGGATTGTGACTGACGCATTTGCGGGGTCCAAGGTGCTGTATTTTGCGGGCTGTATGACCGCGCTCACTCCTTCCATCAGCCGGGCGACGGAGTCGCTGCTGAAGAAGGCCGGGATTTCATATTCGTTTATGGACCGCGACGGAGGGCTGTGCTGCGGCCGGCCGCTGCTGATGGCGGGACGCTATGACCAGGCGCGTGAGATCATCAGGAAGAACAGGGATCTGATCAAGGCCTCGGGGGCGGATACGCTTCTGCTTTCCTGCCCTATATGTTATAAGATTTTCTCAGAGCATTATAAGCTTTCGGGGATAAGGGTGGTTCATCACAGTGTTTATTTCCAGGAACTTATAGCCGCCGGGAAGCTTTCGGTTTCGCACGGTGAGGAGCGTCTGGTGTTCCACGATCCGTGTGAACTGGGACGCGGCAGCGGCATTTATGAGCAGCCTCGTGAAGCGCTCTCTGCGGCCGGCACTCTTGTGGAGGCGGCAAAGTCCCACGGCGAGAGCATCTGCTGCGGCGGATCGCTGGGTTCGCTTACCCTGTCGTTCGCTCAGCGTGAGCCGATTACGCGGGCTTCTCTGGAGAATCTCTGCGCGGACTCCCCTGACCGCATAGTAACAGCCTGCCCTCTCTGCCGCTCCACTTTCGCCCGCTACGCCGACCGCCCGGTCGAGGACCT
>CAVCSJ010000100.1:0-7506 GCA_963604895.1 bacterium | reverse complement strand
TCACCTACGATAGCGACTCGCGCGTGAACATCTTCGCGCACGTGAACCACAGCGCGCAGAACCCGCGCCTTGGCGTGCTCCTCTGCATAAACGGAACCGGCTGCCTGAACTCCTGGATGAAGCGAAGCGTCGCTCCGGCAGGCGCCAACTATGAAGAACTCAACGAATTGGCCGCAAGCATCGCCCCGGGCAGCGCCGGAGTAAGCATCTTCCCGTTCGGCAACGGCGCCGAGCGAATGCTCTGCAACGCCGAACCCGGCTGCTCGATCGAAGGTGTCAACTTCAACATCCACACCCGCGCGCATCTTCTCCGCGCCGCGCAGGAAGGCATCGTCTTCGCCTTCTGCAAAGGCATCGGCATAATGCAGAATATGGGGCTGAAAATCAATACCATCCACGCCGGTCGCGCCAATATGTTCCTAAGTGACATCTTCCGCGAAACTCTCTCCCAGGTCACCGGCGCGACCATCAAGCTCTACAACACCGACGGAGCCGCCGGCGCAGCGAAGGGCGCAGGCATCGGCGCAGGCATCTACGCCAGCCCGAAAGAAGCCTTCGCCTCGCTCGAGCAGGTCGGCATCACTCAGCCCGACGAAAGCACGCGCGCGGCGTACCTCGACGCCTACTCCCTCTGGAGCGAGCGCCTCGACAAGAAAATGAAAGCTTAGCACTCGGCCGGCAAGCCGTCCAATGTCAAAACAGCACGGCCCCGCCGCCCCAAAAACAAAAACACAATTAAAAAAACATATTAAAAACTTAAGAATTATGGCAACAAAAGAGTATTTCCCACAAATCGGAAAAATTAAGTTCGAAGGCAAAGAAAGCCACAACCCGCTCGCTTTCAGGTATTATGACCCAGAGAAAGTCGTTCTCGGCAAGAAAATGAAGGATTGGCTCCGCTTCGCTATGGCGTGGTGGCACACCCTCGGCGCAGAAGGCACCGACCAGTTCGGCGGCGGCACCAAGACCTTCCCTTGGAACGCAGCTTCTGACACTCTCCAGCGTGCAAAGGACAAGATGGACGCCGGCTTCGAGATTATGCAGAAGATCGGCTTCGAGTACTACTGCTTCCACGATGTAGACCTCATCGACCCTGCTGACGACATCGCTGAATACGAGGCAAACCTCAAGGCCATCGTCGCTTACGCAAAGCAGAAGCAGGCGGAGACCGGCATCAAGCTCCTCTGGGGCACAGCCAATGTCTTCGGCCACAAGCGTTATATGAACGGTGCTGCCACCAACCCTGATTTCGACGTTGTAGCCCGTGCTGCCGTTCAGATCAAGAACGCCATCGACGCCACCATCGAACTCGGCGGTGAGAACTATGTATTCTGGGGCGGCCGCGAGGGCTATTCATCCCTTCTGAACACCGACCAGAAACGCGAAAAGGAGCACCTTGCCCAGATGCTCACTATGGCCCGCGACTACGCCCGCGGCAAGGGCTTCAAGGGCACCTTCCTCATCGAGCCTAAGCCGATGGAGCCTACCAAGCATCAGTATGACGTGGATACCGAGACTGTTGTCGGCTTCCTCAAAGCTCACGGCCTCGATAAGGACTTCAAGGTAAACATCGAGGTTAACCACGCCACCCTCGCCGGCCACACCTTCGAGCACGAACTCGCAGTAGCAGTCGACAACGGAATGCTCGGCTCCATCGACGCCAACCGCGGTGACTATCAGAACGGCTGGGACACCGACCAGTTCCCGATCGACACCTATGAACTCACCCAGGCTATGCTCCAGATCATCCGCAACGGCGGTCTCGGAACAGGCGGCTCCAACTTCGACGCCAAGACACGCCGCAACTCCACCGACCTTGAGGACATCTTCATCGCCCACATCTCCGGTATGGACGCTATGGCACGCGCTCTCGAGGCTGCCGCAGCCATCATCACCGAATCCCCTTACTGCAAGATGTTCAAGGAGCGCTACAGCTCATTCGACGCCGGCACTGGCAAGGAATTCGAAGAGGGCAAGCTCACTCTCGAGCAGCTTGTGGACTACGCCAAGGTTAAGGGCGAGCCTGCACAGACCAGCGGCAAGCAGGAGCTCTATGAGGCCATCGTCAATATGTATTGTTAATGGCTGCATCTGCATCCGATCTTAAAGGCAGCAAGGTCTAACTCCTTTCGATTATTTTACCTCATAAATAACATTCACCTCACTGACCGGCACAGCCGCAGAATTGGTGATAAGATACAACTTCGCATAATACGTCCCTGCGCTCAGCCCGGAAACATCCACGCTGACGCCCAGGGACGTACTTGCATTGGCCGCAACGCGGCCCGCAAAAGTCACCTTGAACCGCTCGTCAGGCACCTGCGCGGCATAAATCTCCAGCTCCGCCTTGCTCACATTCTCCAGGCCGAGCTTCGCGCTCCCGCTCTTCTGCCCGCGCGGCACAGCGATCGTCAGACGATTGCTGCTCAGCAGAGGGTACGGCCCCTCATCCTGCGTCTTCGCATCCGCATTGCGGAAATCCGGCACCCTCATCGCGCGGACCTTGACCGGCTCCGCCGCCTCGCCGTCTATTATAGGAGTCACGCTGTACTCGTTCCACCCCCACTTGCCCTCCGGACTCACCTTGACGCGAAGGAACCCCTCGCCGTGCGGAGCGATCCTGCTCTTTATCATCTCGGCGCTCACGCCCTCCGAGCATTCTCCGACCGCCACGTCCACAGCATTCCCGCTTCTGTTCGCAATCCTGACTATCTCCACCCCCGTCTCTCCTTTATATACCTTCTTGATGGTCACGACCTCCTTCTCCAGCCCAAGCACCCCGTGCAGGAACGGATACTTCTGCGCCAGCGACGAATCGCTCTCCACCACTCTGCCCGAAACAGTCAGCGTCAGCGGCTCGTCCGAGCGGCTCGTCATCACCATTATGTTCTTGCTGAATGACGTCGAATACGCATCTATGCTATAGTCGAACGCTATCACGCAGCTGTCTCCCGGCGCCACGCTCTCTCCGCTCCATTTCACTCTCGTACAATGGCACGCCGGCACGACCTCCGTCAGTCTCACGTCGTCGCTTCCGCGGTTGTACAGCGTGAACTGCCCGTGCAGCACGTCCACGCTCCCGTCCACGTCCCCGAAGCCGTAGTTCCTCGGCGAGATCTCCACTCCGTCCCTCTTCACGCTGTCCGACGCATTCTGCGCCAGCGCCTGGCTCTGCGCGCTTATTCCTGCGGCCGCGGCCAATGCCAATACGGTCCCCAGTACTCTTTTTCCTCTTATTCCGTTAGTTTTCATATCGCAAAACTACTAAAAAAACACAACTGCGGAAAGATACCCGCCCACATCTTGAAAAATATTTGATACTTATGCAACGTATTACCCGAAAACCGCATCTTGCATACGTAAAACGCCTCTGAGGGGCTGTAAAAATGCATTGAGATATTGCATAAGTGAAAAAAACTCCATATCTTTGTGCATTGGTACTTGTGCCATTTTGTGGGCATATAGTGCCTACAGGCCTCTGGAAGGCCGATTTGGCTATGTTTGTTGACTTAGTTTGAAGACTGAAACAGAAAGAAATTATAGTATTATAGTTTAACTTTATTTAAATCTATTCGTTTATGAAAAAAATTTTTAGAATGGCTGTAGTGTGCGCCCTCGCAGGTGCTACACTGCTGTACACAGGCTGTACTAAGGATTATTCAGACGACATTAATGACCTGAAAGACAGAGTCTCTACTGTAGAGTCTACAGTGGCTCAGCTCCAGGCTGCCATTAATGCTGGTTCTGTGATAACCAACGTAACAGCTAACTCTGACGGTTACCTTGTAACCCTCAGCAACGGTCAGACTTACCAGGTTTACAATGGTAAGGACGGTAAGGATGGTACTAACGGCACTAACGGTACTAACGGTACTAACGGTACTAATGGTACTAACGGTAAAGACGGTTCCGTTGTTACTATCGGCGAAGACGGTTACTGGTACATCGATGGTGTAAAGCAGGACGTTAAGGCTGAGGCTACCGTAAGTGAGATCACTATTGATAAGGATGGTTACATCTGCATCGATGGCAAGGCTACTGACGTTAAGGCTGGTACCGTTGCTGTTTGGGACGCTACCAAGGGTACTGTTACCTTCAAGGGTATCAACGCTGACGGTTCCGACCTCGTAATCGGTGTATGTGAGCTCGAGAGCATCGTCTTCATCCCTCAGGTTTATATGGAGGGTATCGAAGGTGCTAAGTATAACTATCTCACTGGTTCTTATTATTATCCTAATACTCTTGCTGCCGAGACACTTGCTAAATATTCTACATCTTACACTGTTACAGACGATGAAGGTGCAACAGCAGTTGCGGTAGCGGGTTTTGCTCATAATGTTGATCCTTTCCTGTATGAGGATAAGGATGGCGTAATTGAAATAGGTGGCAAAAATTATAGTTGGTATGGTTATGAGGTAGGTGAGATCGCTGAGGCTGAATATCACGTAAATCCTAACTCCTTCGATCTTTCCAAGGCTAACTTCACTCTCGAAGGTATGGATGTCGAGACTATGACACGTGCTGAAGAGACCGCTTGGACTCCTGTTCTCAAGTCTATCGCAAGAAACGAGGATAAGAATGCAGTTGTTAAATATCAGATCGAGTTCCCTAAGTACGCTACCGGCGTGGATATTGATGCTTATAAGCTGCATCTTGCTGAATATCCTGGTCATGAGTGGTCTTATGGACCTTATCGTGGTCTTTATTGGGATTCCGACGTTGCTGTAATGAGACTTCGCGGTACCCTTAAGGATAGCGGCAAGGCTGTAGACTCTGACTACGAGGCTATCGTTCCTTTCCGTAACGAGCTTCACCACCTTGCTTTCACCGTTGCTTCTGGTTACAAAACTGAATTTACTAAGGCATTTGCAACAGAAAATCCGTATTATCCTTCTTGCTCACTTGATTCTTGTCGCGCAACTCTGGCAGATAGAGAACTTTACATAACTTCTCTTCAGGCCATGGAGAAAGCTCCAAGCGTAAATGTACAGTATCAGGAGACATTTGATATTGCTAAGAACATCGAGGTTCACTATCACCCGGCTAATACTGATAAAGTTCACAGTCTCACAACCGAGGCTGAAGAGGCTATGACTCTCGAAGAGCTCTTCGCTAAGTATCCACAGTTCAGCGCCACATATCAGATCATTGGTTACACCCTTGGTAATAACTCTTCTCGCGAGGATATGTACGGCCAGATCGAAGGTTCTGTATTCTATCCTTGCTACGTTAAGGATGACGGCAAGACCCAGGTTCGTAATAACTCTGCAGAAGGCGATACTCACGGTATCTCATCTGTAGGCCGCAAGCCTATAGTTCTCGTTACTGTTCAGGATGAGGAAGGTGTAGTTCTTTACGGTTACTTCAAGATTAAGATCTGCCGCGATGTTGTCAACAAGGCTGACTTTATCATCAAGGATCTCGGCAAGTATCCATATGTTTGCAACTGGAGCAAGGGTACCACTTGGTCTGAGGCTTCTCACACTGTTCTCGAGAACCAGCTCAAGATGACTTACGCTCAGTTCAAACAGAGATATGTATTCGAAGGCTCTCCAGACGGAAAGACATATATTAAGAATGAAGAGGGTGAGTTTGTTGATGTAACTCCTGGTGTTGGCTATTTCTTTGATAAGAATAAGAAAGCCATCAAGACTGAGAACTTCGGTGAGTTTGTTTACACAGCTGACAAGGAGGGTACCGGTATCAATGATAAGTTTGAAATCAAGATCTCTACTAACAAGCAGCTTGACAACATCAAGAGTGCCTTCGGCGGTGAGATCACTCTCTACACCAAGTTCGGTTCTGCTGATGACTATGTATATATGGGTCTTACCTTCAGCGTAGACGATCCTGCTACCTGCACATTCATCGAGCACAATAAGACATACTGGTATCAGCCAGTAGGCGAGACTGAGGCTAACACAATCTTCGTTAACCCTCGCGTTCCTACCAATGGTGGTGAGGATAATGCTTGGACACAGACCAGTGCTAAATCTATGGAAGAGCCTGCTTGGGCTTATGGTGACACCAAGTCTTCTGTAACCGGTATGGGTATCAATCTTGAGCAGGTATGGGTTAATAACCGTGTTAAGTTCCAGTTCGACGAAGCTACACTTGCTGCTTACAACAAGCTCTTCGGTACTGCTGCACTTCCTCTCAAGTACCACTTCGAGTTCAACGAGAATCAGACTTGGACAAGCAATGGCTATTCATTTGTTGTCGGAAAGAATGAAAATTCAGTATTCAAGCTCGATAGCATGCAGACTCTTTATCTGAAGGATGCTTCTAAGAAGTATGCTAAGAATTATTCTGACCTCTTCGCTGATAAGACTGCTGCTATAGTTACTATGTATAATAACATCGTCAGAAAGTATGATGGTTCCGATGTAACTGGTGTTCGTCAGACTACAAAAGATGGTAACTTCAACGTTGATGCTATTTTCTACCAGCATAACGCATCCAAGGATAATAGCCCTGCTAAGGAACTCCTTAACAACTACGCTCATTTCAACCAGACTGCTGATGGTGTAATTTCTGAGAATCTTTCTGAGGACCTCCTCTATGCAGATGTAGACCTTATCGCTACTTATGGTACTTGCGACATTCCTCTTGGAACAGAAACATTCCACGTAGCATTCTTCCGCCCTATCGATATCCTTGATAAGGAGAACGATGGCCTTCAGGATGCAATTGCCGGTGGTGACAAGATCAACCTCTTCAACCTCTTCACAATCAAGGATTGGCAGGGTAGAGAGATTATCGAGCACACTCCTGCTGTTGTTGACAAGAATGGTACTGTAAAGACTGAGGAAAAGTGGGCATTCGCTGAAACTGCTATGGGTGGCGGTGATTCAAAACTCGAATGGAAGACGTTCTATGGAATTGATTCAGTCTATGTATATGCTGATCAGGTTAAGACTGACCAGACAGGTACTGTAGCTTACCTTAAGGATCAGGGTACTAAGGGTTCTGAGGGCTTCATCGAAGGTGTTAACAACTTCGCTAATGTATGGGTAGCTGAAGCTGCTGATGCATCCAAGGCTATTGCACCTAAGACTGATGCTAATGGTAACAAGTACTATGCTATCGCTCTTAACGATCCAAAGGATTTAACCAATTACGTATTCTACTATGCTAACAACAACGGTTCAGCTAAGAACTTCAACTTCTATCTCCCAGTTGCTATCCGTCACTGGTGGGGTGTTGTCGAGGCTAACGTAACCGTTCCTGTTAAGGCTACAAAGGGTACCGATACCAAATAATTGATTGAATTACTCTAACTCTATAAAAAAAGGCGCGTCACTCGACGCGCCTTTTTTTATTCCCCTGTCTGACCCTGCCAACCCACCCCGCGCGGTGTTTAACCCTCTCGAAACCACCATAACACCCTCTCTGATGCCTCCTCTCTCTCCCTCTCGACCTTCCCTCTGCCACGATCTTTATTATTCCCCAGCGCCACCTCGCTGTCAATATTGCGGGACAAACTGCGGAGGAGGGCGGCGGCCC
>CAVCSJ010000099.1:0-7515 GCA_963604895.1 bacterium | reverse complement strand
TCCGGCAGGGTCTGTGCCGTGCTGGATATCGACAGCCGGGAGCTCGGGAGGTTCGATGATATCGACGCACGCTGGCTGGGGGAGATTGTTCGGGCTATGCTGTTATGAGTGGCCAGGGCGGGAAGGGATGGCGGAGAGCGAGGGATTTCGTCGCTGCGCGCCGACATCCCTTGATGCTTGCGTGTCGTCGAGCGAGGGATTAGCCACGCGCTGATGCGCGTGCCTTTTCCCTTGACGCTCGCCGCGGGGGCCCTTGCAAGCACACTGAAACCCAGGAGCCGAAGGCTCCGGTTTTCGCATAAGATGCCCGTTTGCAAGCAAGCTTGCACGGGCATCTTATGCGAAAACCCAGCGCTAACGCGCTGGGTTTCAGTGTACTTGCGGAGAGTGAGGGATTCGAACCCCCGAACCCGTTAGGGTCAACAGTTTTCAAGACTGCCGCCATCAACCACTCGGCCAACTCTCCAATATTTCTTACCCCGGAAATGAAGATCCGAAGAAGCCCCTAATGAACTGACGTTCCGAAAGGGAGTGCAAAGTTAGGGATTATTTCCGATTCCGCAAGAGTCTACTTCGACTTTTTCGGGGAAGATTCCGCAGAAGCGAAGAAATGCCACTGGAACAGAAGCAGATAGATGGCCCCGACCGTCACGCAGCTGTCCGCGAAATTGAACACCGGATCGAAGAAAGTGAAAGGCTTGCCGCCGATAAACGGCAGCCAGTCAGGCCATACGGTATTTATGATCGGGAAGTAGAACATATCCACAACCTTTCCGAACATAAACGGAGCGTAATCCCAGATGATTCCGTAGAAGAGACAATCGATGATATTGCCGAAGGCCCCCGCGGTGATGAGCGTCAGCCCCACGAGCACCCCCGTCGGCACACGCGTCTCCTGCGAAGTCCCCTCTGCAACAGCCTTATTCCGTTTGCACAGCGAGGAAATCCACCACACCAGCGCTCCGCAAAGGCATATACGGAACGCGGAGAGCAGGAACTTGCCCACTGCACCCCCGAACTTCATCCCGAAGGCCATACCCTCGTTCTCGATGAAGAAAATCTGAAACCAGTTGCCGATGACCGAAAAATGCTCATATAGAGACATATTCGTCTTTATCGCAACCTTGATGACCTGATCGATCACGACCAGAACCACCGCCAGAACGATAAGCCTCTTCCCTGTCGAAAACTTCATAAACTATTTCTTCGAGAGCATCTCCTTGGCCTCCACGGTCAATGTGGCGTGCGGGACCAGACGGAGTCTCTCCTTAGGGATGAGCTTACCGGTAACGCGGCAGATTCCGTATGTCTTGTTCTCGATACGGGCCAGCGCAGCCTCCAGATTCTGGATGAACTTGTACTGACGCTGAGCCAGCTGGCTGGATTCCTCCTTCGACAGCTGATTCGCGCCATCGTCCTCCACTGTCTTGAAAGAAGGTGACGTATCCTCTATATCGTTGCTTGACGTGCGCATAACCGCACCGCGCAGAGTGTTGTACTCAGCCTTTGCCTTCTCCAGCATATCGAGGATAATGACCTTGAATTCAGCCAATTCCTCGTCGCTGTAACGTGTTCTGTTATCTTCTGCCATAGTAGTATAATTTTAGGAAATTTTAGTAACCTTGATTTTGAGCGGAGTATCCCACTCGACATCTGCGGCGCCCTCCCCCGCCTCGGCGAGAGACTTGAGAGCGATGCCGCGCGCAAGAGTCTGCGAAGCGAGATACTCTCCGAACGAAGCGAGCGAAGCCTCGATCTGAGCGTGATCCTCGCCGTCAGCGAAAATCTCCACGGCGACCTTGTCGGTAACATCGAACCCGCTGTCCTTGCGCAGATTCTGAATTCTGTTCACCAGCTCGCGGGCGACACCCTCGCTGCGCAGAGCCTCGCTGACCTCGATATCGAGCGCGATGGTAAGCGAACCCTCGGAAGCCACGAGCCAGCCCGGCATATCCTCCGACGAAATCTCGTAATCGCCCACGTGCAGCTCCACATCACCGCCCGGCAGCGCCAGGATGTAATTCTGAGCGGCCGATTCGGCCAATTGTATAGCGCTTATGGTCTGCTGGTCGAGTCCTGCGAACGCCTGGGCGATCTCCTTCATCCTCTTGCCGTAAACCTTGCCGAGAGTCTTGAAATTCGGTTTGATCTTCTTAGTGATGATGCCCGTCGTATCTGCGATGAACTCCGCATCCTTGACATTCACCTCATTGAGAATGATAGGCTTGACCGCTTCGAGCTGAGCGCGCAGCTTGTCGGAAAGCACAGGAATCACGAGCTTCGAAAGCGGCTGGCGGACCTTGATGTTCACCTTGCGGCGAAGCGCGAGCACCATCGAAGTGGCCTTCTGCGCCAGATCCATCCTCGTCTCGAGATCCTCGTCGATAAGAGTCTCGTCAGAGCTCGGCATCAGCGTGAAATGCACTGACTCGCCGCCGGTGAGGTCTCTCCAGAGTCTGTCCATATAGAACGGCGCGATAGGCGCAGCCAATACCGCCGTCTTCACAAGCACCTCGTGCAGAGTCTGATAGGCCGCGAGCTTGCTCGCGTCCAATGTTCCTCCCCAGAAGCGTTTGCGGTTCAGTCTGACATACCAGTTCGAAACGTGGTCGCAGATGAAGTCCTGAATCAGACGGCCTGCCGTAGTCACGTCGTAATCCTCATAAGCCGCAGTCACATCGCGTACGATGCTGTTCAGCTTGGAGATGATCCAGCGGTCGATTTCAGGACGCTCCTCATAAGGAACCGCGGCTGCAGACGGGTCGAAGCCGTCCACATTCGCATAAAGGGCGAAGAATGAATATGTATTGTAAAGGGTTCCGAAGAATTTGCGGCGGATTTCATCCACGCCGGCCTCGTCGAAACGAAGATTGTCCCACGGCTGGGCATTGGTAAGCATATACCAGCGCAGGGCATCCGGACCGAACTTGTCGAGCTCCAGGAAAGGATCCACGGCGTTGCCGAGACGCTTGCTCATCTTGTCTCCGTTCTTGTCGAGAACCAGACCGTTCGAAATCACGGTCTTGAAGGCAGGAGTGTCGCTTACCATCGTATGGATGGCGTGCAGGGTATAGAACCAGCCGCGTGTCTGGTCCACTCCTTCCGCGATGAAGTTTGCGGTGCAGCCGAACTTGTCGGAATTAAGACCGCGGAGGCCCTCCTGAGCGTAAGGCATCGAGCCTGAATCGAACCAGACATCGATAAGGTCTGACTCGCGGCGCATCTCGCGGCCGGAATCGGATACCAGTACGATATTGTCCACATAAGGACGGTGGAGGTCGATCCTGTCGTAATTCTCCTTCGACATATCCTCAGGATTGAAGCCTGCGGTGCGGAAAGGATTCTCGGACATTACGCCGGCCTCTACAGCCTTGTCTATTTCATTATAAAACTCCTTGATCGAGCCGATACACTTCTCTTCCTTGCCGTCCTCAGTGCGCCAGATAGGGAGCGGAGTGCCCCAGAAGCGGCTGCGGGACAGATTCCAGTCCTGAATATTCTCCAGCCATTGGCCGAAACGGCCGGTTCCGGTAGACGCCGGCTTCCAGGTGATCTGCTTGTTCAGAGCCACCATTCTGTCCTTTACGGCAGTGGTCTTGATGAACCACGCGTCGAGCGGGAAGTAGAGCACCGGCTTGTCGGTACGCCAGGAGTGAGGATAGCTGTGCACGTGCTTCTGAATTTTAAAGGCTTTGCCCTCAGCCTTGAGCATCACGCAGAGGTCGATGTCGAGTGTCGGAGCGTCCTTCGGGAGAGAATCGTCGAAAGCGTTCTTCACGAAGCGTCCGGCATACTCGGCGTATGAAGGGGCCACATTGGTCTTGACATATTCCGGGTCAAGGTCTTCCAGACGGAAGAAACGACCCTCGCGGTCCACCTGGGCCTGACGCTTGCCGTCACGGTCGAGGACCATCATTGGCGGAATGCCGGCGGCTTCCGCCACCCTCTTGTCGTCCGCGCCGAAGGTCGGAGCGATGTGCACGACGCCTGTACCTTCATCGGTGGAGACGTAGTCGCCCAGGATTACCCTGAACGCGTCGCCCTCGAGCGGCTTGAACCAAGGGATGAGCTGGCGGTAACGCATTCCCTCGAGCTCGGTTCCCTTCATCGTGCCGGGCAGGACCTCGTAAGGGATCTTGTTTCCGAACACGCTCTCCACCAGGGCCTTGGCCACGATGTAAACAGCCTCGCGGCCGGAGTATGGATTAGTCGAGCGGACCTTCACGTAATCGATGTTCGGGCCGACGCAGAGCGCGGTGTTGGACGGAAGGGTCCACGGGGTGGTCGTCCACGCGAGGAAATAGAGATTCTCTTCGCCCTCGACCTCGAACTGGCAGGTGGCGGTCGTGTCGGTCACGTCCTTGTAGCAGCCAGGCTGGTTCAGCTCGTGGGAGCTCAGGCCGGTGCCGTCGGAAGGAGAGTACGGCTGGATGGAATAGCCCTTGTAGAGCAGTCCCTTGTCGTAAATCTTCTTCAGCAGGTACCAGAGGGTCTCGATGTAACGGTTGTCGTAGGTGATGTACGGGTCTTTCATATCCACCCAGTAGCCTATCCTGTCCGTCATATTCTCCCACTCGCGGGTATATTTCATAACCTCGGTGCGGCAGGTGCGGTTATACTCCTCCACACTGATCTTCGTACCGATGTCTTCCTTATGGATTCCGAGCTTCTTCTCCACGCCGATCTCCACCGGCAGTCCGTGGGTGTCCCAGCCGGCGCGGCGGTTCACCTTGTAACCTGTCTGTGTCTTGTATCGGCAGATGGAGTCCTTGATGGAACGGGCCATAACGTGGTGAATACCCGGCATACCGTTCGCGGAAGGAGGTCCCTCGAAGAAAATGAATTCAGGCGCACCTTCCCTCAACTCCAGCGATTTCTCGAATGCGTGCTGCGCTTTCCACTCTGAAAGCATCTCATTGCCCACTGCGACCAGATCCAGTCCCTTGTACTCTTTGAAACTCATATTTTTTTAATAATTTTGCGCTATGTAAATTTGCACTTTGTTTAAGCTGCAAAGATAACGATTATTCACCTTTTTGTCAATGTTTATGAGCATCCTGGACATCATTCTTCTCATCTGCTTCATTCCTGCCGTCATCAGAGGCATCAGCAAGGGATTCGCCGAGCAGCTCATAGCCCTGCTTTCCATAATCATCGGAGCCTGGGTAGCCTACCATTTCGGAGGGACTCTGAGCGAGTGGGCCGCGGGGTATCTGCAGGTGAATGAGAAAGTTCTGAACATCATCTGTTTCACGCTCATAATCATCGTCGCCGTAGTGCTGCTTTTCCTGGTCGGAAAACTCATCACCGGAGTGATAAAACTCGTGATGCTGGGCTGGCTGAACCGCCTTCTGGGCCTGGTATTCGCTCTGCTGAAGGCCGCTCTCGTGCTGGGACTTGTCATCACTCTGTTCGATTCGCTGAACGGAATCACCGGTCTTGTGAGCCAGGAAACTCTGGATGAATCCTTTATGTATCCGGGACTTAAGAATTTCGCCGATACGGTATTCCCTTATCTTAAAAAACTCTTCGCCCCTGCAGCTTAAAAAAAGTATAGAAATTTAAGATTTATGCCTAGAATAATTCTTATAGAGACAGCCACCGCCCTCTGCTCTGCCGCGCTTGCGGAAGACGGGCGCATAGTTGCATACCGCGAAAGCGACACCCCGCGTTCCCAGGCCGCCCTCACCGCTCCTTTCGTAAAGGAACTGCTTGATTCCCAAGGCTGGAGCGTAAAGGATTGCGATGCGGTCTGCGTCAGTATGGGACCGGGATCCTACACCGGTCTGCGCGTGGGAGTCTCCACCGCGAAAGGTCTGTGCTTCGGCGCCGGCATCCCGCTTCTGGCTGTCGGCACGCTCGAGGTTCTCGCCGCCCAGGCAGCCGACGAGGGGCTCGTCCCGGCGGACTGCAAATACATAATCCCGATGATCGACGCGCGGCGAATGGAAGTCTACACCGCAGTCTTCACCCCTGACGGACAGCAGCTTACGCAGACAGAGCCGCAGGTCATCACTCCAGAGAGCTTCGAAGGCCGGCTCGACGGCGAAGGGAGCGTCCTGTTCATCGGCGACGGCGCGCTCAAGTGCAAGGAGACGCTCAGCGGACATTCTTCTCATCTGGACTTCGTCCAATGCTGCCCTAAGGCTTCGGCAATGCTCCGCCCCTCTTTCGCCGAATGGGAGAAGCAGAACTGGCGCGACACCGCCTACTTCGAGCCTTTCTATCTTAAGCAGTTCGTCGCCACGGTAGGCAAAAAACCATTTTAAAGACTGGGGAGCGGACTCCCCGGACCCCTTGCGTCGCTTCGCTCCTTAGGAGCTTCGAAAAAAAACGACCTCGGAATTCATTTTCCGAGGTCGCTTTTCTTATTGGCCGCAGGGCGGCCGGAAAAATCTAGCGGAGGGCTTTGTCGAGATGCTTGCGCAGGGCCTTCTCGCCGTCGAGTTTGCGGTTCAGGATTTCACCGTCCACAATCAGGAAGCTGGCAGGGAGCGCGTTCACATTGTAGAGCATCGCGGTCGAACCGGAGTTGTCATTGAGGTTTATCCACTCGAGGCCCTGGTTCTTCACTACGCTGGCCCAGAGGGACTTGTCGGCGTCGAAAGAGACGGCGACGATCTCCAGACCCTTGTCGTGATAGTCGGCATAGAGGGATTTGAGCACGTCGGTGTTGAACAGCTTCTGAGCCGTGTCGGTTGCGGTCCAGAAATAGAGCATCACCGCCTTGGCATCCACATCGCTGAGAGTCACTTTCTTACCGTTTACATCCACGAGGGTGAAGTCAGGGTATGCGAGCTCCTTGGCGGCGCTCACGCGTGAGTTGAGACTCAGAATCTGCTCGCGTCTTTCGGTCTCCTTCTCGAGGGCGCGGACGTATCTGGAATCAGGATAAAGCTTTGACAAAGTGTCCACTACGTTTCTGAAATGCAGAGCGTCCGTGTTCTGGCTGAAGATCGGGAAATTGGAATTGAGGTTCTGGTAGAGCAACGGGATGCAGGTGAGCGAAGCCTGATTCTCCATTATGTATCTCACGCATTTGCGGTAATAGGCGACGTAGAGCTTCGAAAGCTCCTCGCTTGTGGTTCCCTTTGACATCTGAGTGGCGAATTCGTGGAAATCGTTCTCGATGCCGATGAGCTTCCGGCTCTCTTCGGAGCCTTCCACGCTGCAGTGTCCGAGCGTGTCGGTGCTGACCTTGACCGCATCCCCGCTGTTGAGCAGGAGCGATGCTACCTTCGTGTCCTTGTAGAAAAGATAGACGAACTCAGGCTGCTGCGGCTCGACTTCCACCTTGCCGCTGAAATGGCCGGCGGCGTCGGTCGTGAGGGTATCGAGAGTCGTGTAAGTGTTCATATTCAGGAGCTTGACGATGACCTCCTTCTCCGAAGCGCCGGCAAGTGTTCCTTCGATCTTCGCCTCATTGCGGCTGCAGGCTGCAGCCAATACTGTAAGCCCCGCCAGGGCTGCGGTTTTAAAGATTCTCATATTCTCTTAAAATGGATTCTGCGATGG
>CAVCSJ010000098.1:0-7525 GCA_963604895.1 bacterium | reverse complement strand
CTATCACCAGATGATCCTTCGCCACCGCGTACATCTGCTCCACGCCCTGCGGCTGTGTGCCCAGCATAATGCTGACCAATGCCATCACGCCGCCGATCCACATAATCCCGAAGAGAATATGGAAAATCTTCAGGACCTTCATAACATTCACATTGCTTATTTTTTTCATACCAATTATTTTTCGGCAAAGGTATGGCGGCAAGGCGCTTCGAGGCGATAACAATTGTTAAGAAACATATGCCGGGATGACTTTCCTGTTTTTTATGTAAATTTGTCGGGAACTAAAAATATGGCCACACTCGGAAACATAGCCGCACTCCTGTCATCAGTGCATCTTCCTGAAGATGCGCTGACCACGCTGTCTTTCCCTTCCACTTCGTTGAAATTACTCCATTCAGTGACAGGACTTCGCGCAATACTTGTTGCAATGCTGCTGATTCTCGCTGTGCCAGCCGGTGCGCAGCGGGTGGAGCCTGCATCATCGTTTGATTTTTCCGGCCGTTCGCTCCCGCTCACGTCCAATACGGCCCCGAAGCACCCACAGTGCAGCATTGGCCGTAAGGCCGGACAGATCGCGGTGGCGGGGGTACCGGTGATTGCTCTGGGAGGGATGGCCGCATTGGACGCCGACGGCGGCCTTAAAAATCTGAGAGACAGCTGGATACCGGGCTTTCGCAACCGCACCGACGATTACCTCCAATACTCTCCCGGAGCTCTGATGCTCGCGCTGAAGGCAGCCGGAGTGCAGGGTCGGAGCACTTGGGGCGAGATGCTCACGGCATCGGCCGCGGCGTATGTGATTATGGGTGTTTCGGTCAACGCTCTGAAGTACACCACCTCGGTGGAGCGGCCGGATGGCGTTGATACTCACTCCTTTCCTTCCGGGCACTCGGCAACTGCGTTTATGATGGCGGGGCTGCTGACGCGCGAATACGGCGAACTCAGTCCGTGGGTCGGAGTCGGGGCTTATTCGCTGGCTTCTGTGACCGGGGCGATGCGCATCGCAAACAACAAACATTGGCTGAGCGACGTTCTGACGGGGGCCGGGCTCGGGATTCTGTCGGCCGAAGCAGGGTATCTGATTTCTGATATTCTCTTTAAGAAGGGGCTTTCCGACGAGACATTGTCAGATGATGAAACGCCCTCATTCTTCGGGCTTTACGCTGGCACAGGATGGCTCCTGGGCACCTCGCGGACACGCACCTCTCATTTCGGGCTCGAGGGCGCGCACTTCTTAAATTCCTGGCTCGGGCTCGGCGGACGGGCGCTGACCTCTGCCTCCGGATCGTCCTGCTGCAATGTCGTTTCCCTGGCTGCGGGCGCATATTTCACCTATCCTTTATGTCGGCGCATTACCCTGGGCAGCAAGGCTTTAGCGGGCTACTGCCGACAGTGCGACGGCGAGTCTTCATCTGAAAATCTCAGCGGGCTGGACCTCGGCACGGGGCTCTCCGTTAATCTGCGCCTTCGCGACCACTACGGCGTCCGCATTTTCGCGGATTACGACTCTCTGGCCTCCCGGAGCCTTCTCACTCTCGGCTTCGGCATCAACGCTTTATGGTAGAAACGGCTTTGCGCACGCCTGGGGAATTTCAGATGCCCGTCATATACAAGACTTTATAAATTTAACGAACTATTTTTACGATAATCTTCCATTTTTGCTGTAATTTTACGGGTTGAAAACTTATGAAATTGACACCGATTATGGAAATTCTGAAAAGATTCTCGCTTTTGCTGGCAGCTGCAGCTTTGGTCGCGATTTCCTGTGAAAAGAACGATGACAACTCCGGGTTGCCCGTAAACATCCACCCGGACATCAATAGTATCATTGAAGGGGATTCTGGTCATATGACCTGGCACGATTACTACTCTGAGATTATTTCGAAGGCTCAGGAAAGTAACACTGATGAGGGTGAGATGGTGATTTCCTGGGCAAGCGAGCAATTGCGCAAGGCGGATTCTCTCAATGTCGTCATAGCTGATTCTCTCGGAAGAAACGGAGATTCCCACGACGGCTTCATCGGTTTTGCCTGGCACAAAATCACATATTGGTCCAAAGACGAGAAGGAGAAAGATATACAGCTTTCCGCACTTGTGGTATATCCTTGGGGACTGTTCCACGACCCTCAGCCGGACAATCTGGTGATCGGGTGTCACGTGACCATTACCAATGACGAAGAATGTCCAAGTAATTTCGGGAATTATTGTCCAAGCTTCTGGACCGGAGTATATGGTTATGACGTCGGACAGATGGTATGCTTTGCAAATCCTCTGAAGGCTCAGGCTTTGGTCATTCTGCCTGATTATCAGGGTTATGGCGACACTAAGGAACGTGTCCACCCGTATCTTCAGCAGAAAGTTACTGCCAGGCAGGTGGTGGACGGAGCTTTCAACGGTCTGGAGTGGTATACCAAGTCGCTCAAGAAAAAGATGGACGACGGCTGGGGAAGCATTAGCCTGGGATATTCGCAGGGAGGTTCAGTAGCTATGGCTGTACAACGCTATCTTGAGGAGAACCGTCTGGATCAGTATCTCAATTTCAAAGGCAGCGTATGCGGTGACGGTCCTTATGATCCTGTCGCCACGCTTAAGAAATACATCAGTGATGACAAGGTGTATCTGCCGGCAGCCGTAGCGCTCATTATCAAAGGTATGTGCGATTGCGACGAGTCTCTCAAGTCTTACTCTCCGAAGGATTTCCTTACGGAAAGTTTCATTGCCACTGACATTCTTAAATTTATTGAAGACAAAGAGAAGAGCACCACCGAGATACAGGAAGAATTGCTGGACTACTCGGAAAAACACAGCGACTTCTCCATTCAGAAGGATGACATCGGAAATTACTGCACGGTAAACCAGATAATGCGTCCGGAGGTGATATCCTACTTCAGAACCGGTACCACGTCGCAGGAATATATGGACAAGATGACCTGCCTGGAAAAGGCTCTGGAGAAGAATAATCTGACCAGGGGCTGGACGCCGCAGCACACGATGGTCGTATTCCATTCTACGAGAGACGAGATTGTTCCTTATGTCAACTTCACAAGTGCCAAAACCGCCTTCACAGGGTCAGGGATGTTCAAGGGCAGAAAATATATGTCCCAGACTTATACCCACGCAAGTACGGGAAGCTCATTCTATCTGTTTTATAGCCGGGATTATGTGAAGGATATCTTCAGCGGGAAGGCTCAAAACTATGGTGACGAGACGCTGGAGGGTAATGTTGATGACAGGTGGTAGGGTTTTTCCTGCCCGCGTCGTGGCGTAACTGTTATAAATTCACCGAGCGTGCTCTTGCACAGGTTTCCGAACCTGTAGGAATTCTCCACATAGACGTGTGATCCGAGGGTGTGCGTGTAAAGGTACTCGTATAGTTCCCTGTAAGTCTGGTCCGGATGCTCTGTAAGCGTAGTCACGAGGTTGTTCGAGAATCGGTCGCTCATCCAGATATATAGTTCGGCAGAATGGAAATCCGCGAAGGAGGACTCGGTGCCGCCAGAACTGGCTATGGCGAGAATCCCCGGTATTTCCCTGGCCTGCCGCGCCATATTCCTTGAATAGCAGGGCTCCAGGAGAAACAGCATCTTGCGGTAGCGCTGCTGCGAGTGCATCTGCTCGAGGATGCTGCGGAAATCCTTTTCCGCAAAGACGCCCTCTCTGTCGCGCCAGATGAACCCGTTGTCCTTTTGGGTGGCTTCCAGACATCCGTGCCCGCTCCAGAATACCAGCACGTTCGTCCGGTCGTCAGTGTTCAGTACGACCGGAAGATGAGCGCTGCTTCTGCCCAGCATAATGTCCTGGATGTCACTGACTTTGAGAGTGTCCGTGCTGTAGTCTATGACGGCGCCCTCATACAGGTTCTCACCGTAGGTGGAAGTGCTGACCTTTCCCTTGAAGATGTTTTTGTCATTGTCTGCAATCTCATCGGAAATGATGAGTATAATATGGTCGTCATCCCAGCCTTTACCCCGCAGCATCTGATACACGTTCAGAACATCTGCCTGGTGGCGGTAGTTTGCCCATCCGCTCGATCCCTGGATCAGAAGCGCATAGCTGTCTTCGTGAGGACCGTATTGAACAGGACTGTCCTGATCCTCAATCTCTTCCATCATCTTGGCCTTCCAGTTCCAGGAGGCCAGGGTGGATGCGGTGCGGCTGCTTCCGTCGTCGCTCATATAGTCCAGGGTGAGGAACTGGCCGTTATAGACCATCCAATGCACATAGGTACTCTGGACAAGGCTCGTGCAGGCTTCGCTGTCGAAACGCAGCGGACCGCTCGCCCCGACCAGCTTTACATAGGGCAAGCCCTCCTTCATCATCGTCATCAGAGTCTTCAGGCCCAGTTCATCCCAGATAGGAAACGGATCATCTCCGGATGAGGTTATCATACGGATGATCTCATTGGTATCCATCGATTCACCATAACGGTTCTTTATGAAGGCGGTGATGCCGGAGAGCAGCAGGGCGTCATATACCTGGGCCTCCGCTCCGGCAGGGGCGTAGCCGTAATCTTCTTCGTATGCTATCTGGAAGCCTGTGGAAGGGTCGGCGTAAGGGGCTATGCCCTCAGCCCCCTCCGCAAGCTCTCCGAGCTTCAGAAGATATGCGGACAGCGCTCCGTTGGTGAAGAGGATTTTCGGAGACCTGTCCCCAAGGCGTGCCTTCGCCTTGAGCACGACCTCGGCGTCCTTTGCGGAATTGACTGCGCAGATGAGGCAGTCCACACCTGAAGACAGGGCCTTTTCCGCATTGACCGCAAGGTCATCTGTATATATGAGAATGTTCTCTGCGGTCAGGTCGATGCCCATTTCGGTGGCGAAGAACGGAACCCACTCGTAGAAGGTCTGGCCGTAATCGTCGTCAGGGGCGAGAAGTGCCACGCTGCTTGCGCCTGATTCCCAAGCCTTTGCGAGCAGAGCCTTGCTCTGGCTCACGTCCGTCTCGCACAGTGACCAGAGGAACGGCTTCTCGGCCTTGTCTCCGGATTTGGTCACGGCGTAGCGGCGGATGACGTTCTCGCTGCTGGCGCACGGGACGATCATCGTTTTCGCGGTTTTCTTGAAGACGCCGGCCATTTTGTCCACATTTTCGTTGCGGAGCGGTCCCACGACGAGCAGCAGGTCATCGCGGGCGGCCAATTCCCGGGCGAGTGAATCCAGATTCAGATTATCCTCGTCGTACCACTCTATCTTCAGGCCTACGGCCAATGTGTCGCCGAGTTCAGCAACGTATTTCTGCGCATTGCGCATATTGTTCATCGCATAGCCGGCTATGTTTTCCAGACGGGAGAGGTATTCTCCGGACTGGAAGATCGGGAGCACCAGGGCGATGGTATAATTTGTAGTCTTTACGTTCGAGTAGTAGACTATCGTATCGCTTTCCTTTCGGCAGGAGGAAAGAATCAAGACGGGGATGACCGTCAGAAGAAGAATCAATTTATTGATTTTCATACTCTTTCTCCTTTTCTACCGCTATATTGTAATACTTCTCGGGTATTCCGTCCAGTTCTTTCTTCCAGGAATCCGAAATGACGATTCGGCTGCCCTTCGAAGCAAGGTCGAATTCTGCGTGTCCCGGAATTTCGATTTCGTCGTTCCACCAGTTGAAGATCCATTCTTTCATAACTGTGTCCAGATTCTTGACGACTGAGAACGGAACTCTTGTGGAATAGAGCTGCATATCGGTGTCGACCCCGACGGTGTAGAAACTGCTCGCGGGATTTTCCCTATTGTATCTGTAGAAGCCCTGAGCCGTGCCTCCGCAGAGCGGAATGACCATATCGAAATGCCTGTCAATGTCGTAGGACTGCCGGTAGACGCAGTTTGCCTGGTCATAGCCTCCGGATGTTTCGGACAGGTAGGTATTCTCTACATAAATCCCTGCGCCACAGTCTTTTATGGCCTGGCAGAATCCTTCCCGCATTTCGGTGATGCCGGATTCATTCGGATTGGCGCTGACTATCAGGACGCTGTCCACAGCCTCCAGTCCTTCGGCGACCACTCTTCCCGCCTGATAATAGGCTCCGTACTGCGGAATTTTCACAGTGTATATCGGGAGGGTGGTGTCGGCGGATTCGCAGAGAAGGAAATCCACGTTGGAAGCCTGTGTAAGTATGGATTTATTCCTGTGGAGGAAAGCCTCCAGATTGTCATTGGCTATGACTACCAGGGCCTTGCAGTCAGATTTCTCGGTCTGCATATAGTTCAGCATATATTCGAGAGTGGAAAGCGTCCTGGCGGTATCGGCAGGGAGTTCCACAAGCGAAACCGGGAGGCCGCAACCGTTGGCGCCTTTCACCACGCTGCGGTAGAGGGCGTCCACGTAACCGATATCGCCCAGCGACCCCTTCTTCGAAACGAAAAAGACCATATCACTGGCTGTTTCTTCCTCATCTGTATTGACATAGACGGTTCTTCCTTCCTTTTCGCAGGAAAGAAATGTCACGACACACACCAGAAACAGACTGACTTTTTTCAGAAACCGCATCCCATCATACAAATTTCACAAAATTAATCAGATTTTGAATATCTGCTATAAATCTGGACCTGAAAAAGAGCCTCAAGATCGTCGCACTCAAGATGTACCGTTTCACCAGGGAGAAGTGCGGTAAAACGTTAAAACGTGCTTTTGCGGTGAAAATTTAGGAGGAGAAGTACGAAAAAACGTTAAAACGTGCTTTTGGAGGAGGGAGTGAAGGGCTAGAGAAGGGGCTTGAGATGGGGAAGGACTTTCAGGTCGGCGGGAAGCCAGTTCACCTCGTCTATGTGGGTGAGATCCAGCCACTTGGCGGCCTCGTGCTCAAGGAGCTGAAGGTGGCCGGAGGTTACGTGGCAGAGATAATTGTGCATCGTCAGATGGAAGGCGGGATAATCGTGCTCAACCGTGCATACGAAACTGTCCACGGAAATGTCCGCAGACAATTCTTCCTTAATCTCGCGTCTCAAGGCCTCCTCGGGCGTCTCACCTGGCTCCATCTTACCGCCCGGAAACTCCCACATATCCTTGAAATCGCCATAACCGCGCTGCGTGGCGAATATCTTGTCCCCATCCCTGATGATGGCCGCAACTACTTCTATCTGTTTCATACCCAAAAATAGCAATTATTCTGAGCACTTATCGATCCCCGCCGAAAAATCCCTCATTTTACGCTTACCAATGCCGCCGCCCCGAGCTCGCGGAAGCCGCGGCCTGCGGCCAATGCATAAAATAAAATTGGCCGGCTACCTGCCGGCCAATCTCATATTGCGACTCTCTCTCTACTCTTCGGAGTTGTCGATGGTGAATGAGGACACCTGATCGCCGTAGAGTTTGCTGAGCGTGAAGGTGTATTTTCCGGTGTAGCCCTTCTGCTTCATAACGGAAGCATAGCCCTTGACTGCAACCTTGACCTTGTCGAACATTGCCCTTGCACCCCAGTAGGAATAATCATCGTTCAGGGCGTAATATGTGAACTGGTTCATCCAGGTGTCAGGGAACTGCTTCGCGATGAGGTCCTGAACCTTGTCATCAGAGCAGTTCATAATGT
>CAVCSJ010000097.1:0-7555 GCA_963604895.1 bacterium | reverse complement strand
ACATCACGGCCGAGACCGTACGTTACGTCTACAAGGACCGCCTGCGCTGCGATACTGTCTATATCAGCCGCACGGATAGCCTAACTATCGAACGGCCGGTATATGTCGAAAAGCCTATCAAGTGGTATAATCAGGCCTTCATCTGGCTCGGCCGTCTGTGCGGCATAGCGTTCATCCTGTGGGCCGTTGCTCTGTGCGTGAAGAGGAGATTTTGAGATATTGATACCATTTTATATATTTGCGTTACAGGCAATAGACAGTGAGATTTGGCCATAAATGTAAAAGGTAGAAGGTTGAAAGTTCGAAAGAGGGGGATGCCGCGATGGCATCCCTTTTCTTATCGCCTGATTCCAAGCATATGGTCAATGACCTGACGGTTAGCCACATCCACTTTGTCGGTGCTGTATTTGATGTATATGCCAGTCACGTTGCTGCCGTGTTTATGGCCTAATGCTTCGCTGATTGTGTCTTTCGGGATGTCAAGGTCTACGGCATAGTTCGCCCAAGAGTAACGCGCCCAATACCACGTAAGCCCCGGTTCCAGGAAAGAGAGATACCTGTTGCATTCCTTTTGGAAACAACGCTTCTTCTCTCCGAAGCTAAGAAGATACGTTTTGCCGGGGTATTTGTCAATGATAGCCTGAGCTTCCGGCCACACCTTGATACTGTAGTTCTTCCCCGTCTTCGCGCGTTTGTAATGCAGCCGGCCGTTGACGATGCAGTCCTTAGGCAGTGCCAGGAGGTCCGCCATATTGATGCCGATAAGATAGAACGACAGCAGGAACGCGTCCTTGTATATGCCGGCCTTCTCCTTAACGGGGGTGTCCTTAATACGGCGAAAGGTCTCCACCGGGAGGTTGCGCATCGGAGTGTCTGTCTCGGGCCGACAGTTTACCTTCCTATACGCCCGATTTGTCGCAGCCCCGTCTTCCTCTGCGTACCGTATCACCGTTTTGATTACGCGTACATACATAGCCCTGGTGTTCTGCTTCAGTCCTTCCCCCTTCATATAGCCGATAAACTTTTCGAACCATACGTGGTCCATCGCCGTGAAGCGCAGGTTATCCACGTCGCAGTATTCCGCCAGCTTCTTCTTTGCCGAGCAGTAGGCCTGCCTGGTGGTGCCGCTCTTCAGGTCCCGAACTTTGTCAAAATACGCGCCGAGCGTTGGGATGCAGACCGTAGGGGCTGTAAGGGACAAATCGGTCAGCATTTGACGGAGCTGCGCGGAAGTGTACTGCTCGAACCGCCCCGTTTCTCTGAGTTCCAGGATGCGGTTAGTGATGTTCCGCAGTAGGGTGGCCAGAATGTTGTTCACGGTCCGAGCGTTCCTGCCTGTGCATATCTGGAGTCCGCTGTTCCATTCATCCGCCATCAGGTAGATATTCGTAGGTAGATACAGATTCGTGCCGTAGCCTACCTTTATTTGTATGGGGTATGTGCCGTCTTTCAATGCGCGGCGTTTGTCCATTCTTAATGCTGATTTGCTCATTGTTTTGCTGAAAATTTGCTGAAAAATGTTACATTATGCGCCAAAACGTGCCGAAAAGGGCCCGAAAATCGGCCTGAGATACGGCTTTTATCCGCTTTTGCGTGAGGCCAACACGCTGGCAATCAGCCCGATACCTTGAAAGAAAGCGCCCCGTTTCGGCATACTTAGAAGGGATAGAAGGTTTTGTGTAAAACATTCTTAATCAATCAATTATAAAGGCCTAAAAAGCCCTTGCTGAAAATTTGCTGAACCTTCCGCCCAAGTCTTGATAAACGTACTTGCCGCAAGAGAGTACGGCCACGGCGGTAAGAAGAAGTAATAATGCCTTTTTCATTTTCCGAGTATCGCTAAAAGTGTCTGTATCTGCTTATCCTTTTCAGCCAGCATATCGCGCACGAAGGATTCTGGCAGGTTGTTGTTGTCGCTGTTCACCTTGCTATTCACGTTATGGCTGTTGACCGCCTCACCCTGGGGCTTTGCCACCATTTCGCCCGTTCCACGCAGCAGCCATTCGGCCGATACGTCCGGGCAGGCGTCCAAGATGCGCAGGATGGTGTCAAGTGTTAGTTTTTTGCCGTGGCTCAGCTGACTGTTCAGGCGGCTTTGCGTCGAACTGTCGCCGGCGGCTACTGAATTTTCGGTAAGCTTCTTTTCGCGCAGTACAGAATTAATCCTGATGCGAACTTCGTCTGCCTTCTGTTCAAACATTTTAAGTGACTTTAGGGTTAAATCAGTAAATTTTTCGCAGTTCCAGTGAAAAATCCCTAACTTTTATTTGGAAGTTACCGAAAAATCCCTACCTTTGCCAACGAACCAACAAACCAACGAATTTGGCAAACGAAAGGACTGCCGACCTAAACGGCCAGCCTACAAATAATTACCAGCGGCTAAGGTAGGCAGTTTCTTTCGTTGGCAAACAAAGTTTTAAGTTAAAATGATGGAAAAGACTAACGAAAAGATTACCCGCGAACGCCTGCGCGCACTGCGGCAGGGCGAAAGCATAACGGTGGAGTGCGTCAACGGCTACGACCTTGACAGCCAGAGAAACACCGCCTATGCGATGCAGCGAATGGAGAACTGCCGGTACACCTGCGCCACAGATGGACTGACACTGACAGTTACCCGATTATGACCACAGCGAAGCCGAACGTCCTGATAGACGGCCTGTACAGCCAGAAGGAAGCAGCACAGCTTCTGGGAGTGGAACGCCACACCATCCGGCGCTGGGAGCTTGAAGGCCATATCCACTTTTGCGTAAGACGATGCGGCGGCCGGAAGGTGACGTCCGGTAAGCAAATTATCAAGTGCTGGGAATCAACCTACTAAACCACATAACTATGTCCAAATCAACGAAACAGGCCTTAGCGGTCCTGACCAATTACCGCTACTACGTTCTTACACTGCTTTCCGGTCTTGCCCTGCTGCTGCTGTCGGCCGATGTTGTCGACAGCGTTACGGGATTGGCCTTCCTTGGGCTGTTTCTCGGCTCCAAGCTGCTGGCATTCGTCTTCGGCTATCTCTTCTACCGCCTGGCCAAGCACTGGGCCGCGGAAGGCACTATCCCTGAATTGACGGACTTTCAAACTTTATAATTATGGACCCGATTCAAATCAACGTATCAGTTAATGTGGGCTTGACACCTGAGCTGGCGACGCTGCTGTCTTCCTTCCTGGAAGGCCGCAAACAGGTAGAGCCTGAAGCCCCGAAGAAGACCGCGAAGGCAGCGGCCGAGCGCCCCGCAGAGGAAGCGATGCCCGCAGCCGCCGCAGAAGAAAAACCCGCTGAGGCGGAAGCCCCGAAGCCGACCGGCACAGAGCCCGAGGCAAAAGAAAAGGAATACACCGAAGTGGATGTAAGGGAAGCTATGGACAGATGCCGCAAGCGCATCGAAGGCGAGAACTACAAGGAACAGACGGACAGCGAGAACTACCTAAAATGGCACCGCAAGCTCACCGCACAGTTCAAGGAGATTTCAGCCCGCTATGGCTCCGATAAGCCTAGCACCCTCCCCGATGCCCTAAGCCGCGAGCAGTTCATCAAGACCTGTGACGCGCTAGAGGTAGTGAACGATAAGCTGTATTCTGACTATTTACCGTTCTAGCTATGGAAACAAAAGCACACGCATTACTTAGCCCTTCCGCAGCCCACAGGTGGCTGAACTGCACGGCCGCGCCGCGTCTGGAAGAAGGCATAGAGGATAAGGGCAGCGACTACGCCGCTGAAGGTACACTGGCACACGCATTCTGCGCCCGGAGACTGAAGAACCTTCTGGGCCTTACCGACCTGGATGCAGAGCAATCGGATATAGACGAACTGTTCGACAGGTACTACACACCCGAGATGGACGAATACGTATCGACCTACGTTACCATCGTGCAGGAGAAATTCGCAGCTGCAAAGGAGAGAACCCCGGACGCGCAGCTGCTTGTGGAAACCCGTCTTGACTTCAGCGAATACATACCGGACGCATTCGGTACGGGCGATGCGATTATCATAGCGGATGAGTGGATGGAGGTAATAGACTTCAAATACGGCAAAGGCGTTAAGGTATCCGCGTTCCATAATCCGCAGATGATGATATACGCCCTGGGAGCCTATGACAAATTCAGCTTTGAATACAAGATAACCAACGTGCGTATGACTATCGTACAGCCGCGCATCGACAATCTGAGCGAATATGAAATACCCGTGGAAGACCTGATGGAGTGGACTGATGTAGAGCTGCGCCCAAAGGCTAGAATGGCCTACGAAGGCAAAGGCCCTCAGGTTCCCGGCGAGTGGTGCCAGTTCTGCAAGGTGAAAAGCACCTGCCGTGCTTTGGCTAACCGGTGCGTCGAAGCGAATGCCAAACACCCGGACCCGAAGATACTGAGTACGGACGAACTGGCTACAGAGGTGCTGCCACTTATTGCCACCATCAAACTGTGGCTGGCGGGCATTGAGGACTACGCGCTGGCTCAGGCGATGTCGGGCGTGCAGCTTCCGGGGTGGAAGGTGGTGGAAGGCCGCAGCATCCGCCGTGTCACCAACCAGGAAGAAGCGGCTAAGGCCCTGAACAAGGCCGGATACCAGGACGGCGATATCTTCAAACCACGCGAACTGCGCACTATCACCGATCTGGAGAAGTTGACCGGCAAGAAGCAGTTTATGACCATCTGCGGCGACTATATCGAAAAGCCGGCGGGCAAACCAACTCTTGCCCCGGAAAGCGACAAACGCCCGGCTATCGATCCCGTAGCGGATGACTTCAAGGGAGTGAATGTATAACTCACGGCCCGGCGTATTCCGGGAATCGTTTAACAGTTTTATGATATGATTACACCTATTATCAAGGACACCAAAGTAGTGTTCGGACCGTGTAGACTGAGCTACACACACGTATTCAGCAAGTATTCGCAGGACGGTGACGCGTCAAAGGGGAAGTACCAGACGAATGTCCTGATCCCGAAGACCGAGAAGGAAACCATCAAGGCCCTGCAGAAAGCTATCGAGACCGCAAAGCAGCAGGCCCTTGTGTCAAGATGGGGCGGCAAAGAGCCTAAGAAGCTGCAGCTGCCACTTAATGACGGAGATGACAAGGACGACGCACCGGAGTATGAAGGCTGCTTCTATGTGAACGCAAAATGCACCAACCGTCCAGGTATCTGCGACAAGAACCGCGAGCCTATCACCGATGAGGACGAAGTGTATAGCGGCTGCTACTGCATCGTATCAGTGAACTTCTACGGCTACAGCACCAACGGAAACACCGGCGTGGCGTGCGGGCTTAACAACCTTATGAAGTACAAGGACGGCGACCGCCTGGGTGGTAGGGCTTCCGTGGAATCTGACTTCGGCGGCGTGCAGCTTCCAGATGACGAAGACGACGACCTTTAGAGAATAAGCTTTTATCAAGTGTTTTTTAGGGAAGGGGATGCGAGCCGGCAGGGATGCCCGTCGCCCCCGACAGCGCGGTGATAGGCAGCAAGCGGATAGCTGCAAGGATAGGGTATAATACCAAGGCTTCGGCGTTAGCGGGTTCGACTCCCGCCACCGCGACAAAACAAAATCAGGGCAAATGCGCGAACTGGGAATAGATATAGAGACTTACAGCAGCTTCGACCTTACCGAGTGCGGAGTTTACCGATATGTGGAGGCAGAAGATTTCACTATCCTGCTTTTCGCCTATTCGGTGGACAACGGCCCGGTACGGTGCTGCGACTTCGCTATGGGCGAGACGCTGCCGTCGGAGATACTGGATGCCCTCAGGGACCCCGCCGTTGCCAAAACGGCCTTTAACGCCGCGTTTGAACGCATCTGCATCAGCCGTTACTTCGACTGGCCGCTTATGGACCCGGCGCAGTGGCAGTGTACGATGGTCAGGGCCGCCCGAATGGGCCTGCCGCTGTCACTTAAACAGTGCGGCGAAGTGCTGCGCCTGGAGCAGGGCAAGATGGCGGAAGGACGGCTGCTTATCAGGTATTTTTCCTTTCCGGCCCCGCGTACAGGTAAACGCCACTTCCCGATGGACGCACCCGACCGCTGGCAGGTGTTCAAGCAGTACAATATCCGCGACGTTGAGGTAGAGCAGCAGATTCTTGCGAAGGTCCGCCGGCTGGAGGCAGCCCCGTTCGATGAAAGACTGTACATAGCAGATCAGCATATCAACGACCGCGGCGTGCAGCTGGACCGTCGTATGGCAGAGAACGCGGCGCGGTTCAACGCGGAATACACCACTACCCTGCTTGCCGAGATGTCAAGGCTTACAGGTATTACCGATAAGCCTAACAGCCTTGCGAAGCTGAAGGCGTGGCTGAGCAACGAACACGGGGTGGTGGTAGAATCCCTGAGCAAGAAGAACAAGGACGAAGTGGACGCGGAGGTGGTGGACAACCCGAAAGCGGCAAAGGTCCTGAGCCTGCACAAAGAGGTCAGCAAGACTTCCAACAAGAAGTACGATGCGATGCTGGAGTGCGTCTGCAACGATGGACGAATCCACGGGCTGCTGCAATTCTGCGGTGCGCCGCGTACTGGCAGATGGGCCGGGCGTCTGGTGCAGGTGCAGAACCTTCCGCAGAACCATTTGAAGGATCTGGACTATGCACGGCAGCTGGTGAAGGCCGGAGACCTGGAAGACTTCCTGCTAAACTACAACAACCCGACACAGGTACTATCCGAACTGATACGTACCGCATTCGTGGCCAAAGATGGCTGCACGTTCCACGTCTGCGACTTCAGCGCCATAGAGGCGCGCGTGATTGCGTGGCTTGCGGGCGAGAAGTGGGTGCTGGATGTCTTCAAGGCGGGCGGCGATATCTACTGCGCGACCGCCGGCCAGATGTTCCACTGCAACGTGGAGAAACACGGCGAGAACGCCCACCTGAGGCAGAAAGGCAAGATAGCCGTACTGGCACTGGGATATGAAGGCAGCGTGGCCGCGCTGGAAGCTATGGGCGGCAGCCGTATGGGCCTGACCGCTGATGAGGAAAGGGAGATAGTGGATAAGTGGAGAGGCGCGAACCCAAATATCGTGGAGCTTTGGAAAACGGTGAAGAATGCCGCATTCAAGGCGATACGTACAGGCGAAAGCGTCACTATCAACCAGGGCGTAACGCTGTCCTACAAATGGGGTATGCTGCTTATCACCCTGCCGTCCGGTAGAACTATCTGTTACCCGCGCACGACCATAGGCAAGGAATCCACGAGCGGATGGGACCGTGAGGTGATCGAATACGAGGGTGTCAACCAGCTCACCAAGCAGTGGGGCAAGATTCGCACCTACGGCGGCAAACTGACCGAGAATATAGTGCAGGCGATTGCCCGCGATATCTTAGGCCGCATTATCCTGAGAGCGGAAGACGCGGGGCTTAAAATCGTCTTCCATATACACGACGAAATAGTGGTGGAAGCTGAAACGGGGCAGACACTTCAAGAGGTGGAACGCCTGTTCAGCGAGCCGATAGAATGGTGCAAAGACCTGCCGCTGAAGGGCGCAGGGTACAGCACACCTTATTACCTTAAAGACTAGCGGTTCTTCTCACTGGTGGCTCTTATAGCCGATGCAATAGAAGCGATAATTCATAA
>CAVCSJ010000096.1:0-7620 GCA_963604895.1 bacterium | reverse complement strand
CAGCGGCTTTCTTGTTCTGCTTCAGAGCCTTGTCATAAACCTTCTGCAGATAGTCAGTGACGTCGGTCATACTCTGAAGGAAGGTCACTGAAAGACCCTCGGCAGGCATTTCCTCGCTGCTCTTCATAGCCCACCAGCCGTTCTCGAGATAGTTGTGCTCAGGAGTCGAGAGGGCCTGGATGTAGCTGTATCCGCAATGGTGATTCGTAACGAGAAGTCCCTGATCTGAAATGATTTCGCCGGTGCAGCCGCCACCGAAGTGCACGACCGCATCCTTCAGGGATGTGTTGTTTATGCTGTAAATCTGTTCCGGAGTAAGGCGGCAGCCTCTTTCCTTGAGAGCATCAGCATTCATTTTCTGGATAAGCGGCAGAAGCCACATTCCCTCATCCGCGCGCATCGTTGCCGCACTCAGCAGCAGGGCGCACATTGTAACCAACAAACCTTTTTTCATATACTACTAAAATTTTAAGCCCAAATGCAACGATATGGCGTTGAAGTAATTGCTCCTGGTCATATCCTGAACCGCCATCTGCTTTCCATAGCTGTCGCTCATCGCCGACAGAGTTCCGGTGACGGCCACGGCGTACTGCGTATATGCCTGAGTCATAAAGCCGAGGCCCAGATACAGGCGGTCCGAGAGGCTGACTCCGATCTGCGGCTGCAGGTAGAGTCCTTTCGCGCGTCCCTCGTAGTTCAGCGGCATTCCGCACTTCTCGCCGTCAGCGATAGGCAGAGTGTAGCTGTTAGCCTTCTGACCTCCGACATTGAAGGAATAGCCCGCGTCCACAAGGATGTAAGGAGTGAGATTCAGATTCGTGAAAGTATATTTCAATCTGGCGAACACAGGCAGCAGATACTCAGTCTGATAGACGAAGGTATCGGTGTGGTCGGTGGTGCTGTACCAGCGTCCCGCGAGCACCGAAGCGTAGTCGAATCCCACGCCGGCTCCGACCATAAGTCCCTTGAGCCCAAGCTCTTGCACACCGGCGGCAAACTTCAGCATCCCCGAATACTTACTTCCCTGCATATTGTCCATTCCGAGGCTTCCGGAGAGTTCCGCATCCACCTCGAGCCTCTGCGCCGACAGCGTGAAGGCCGACAGCGCGAGTACCATAATCAGAAGAATCTTTTTCATAACCGTTCTTTTTTATTTGGCCTGCGGCCAATCATAATACGGGTGCCCGACCCGTCATTTCCACAAATATAGAAATTAAATTTTTTAATTTTCGCGTATACTCTCGAACATCTTAGTCAAGCGCACGAAATCCTCCACCGAAAGTCTCTCGGCACGCAGCTCGAAAACCGGATCCGTCAGAAAGGCCGGAGGCTCCGCAGCCGAGCTGTAAAGCGGTTTGAGGGCATTGCGAAGAGTCTTCCGGCGCTGATTGAAGGCCGTTTTCACTACCAGCTTGAAGAGTTTCTCGTCGCAGCCGAGCTCCGTGCGGGAATTCCTCACCAGACGGATCACTGCGGATTTCACCTTAGGAGGCGGAGCGAAGGCGCCGGGACCCACCGAAAGCACATATTCGATGTCATACCAGGCCTGAAGCAGCACGGAAAGTATGCCGTAGGTCTTGCTCCCGGGGCCTTCGGCGATTCTGTCCGCCACTTCCTTCTGTATCATACACACAACTTCCGGCACACGGTCCTTGTCGTCCAGAATCTTGAAGAAAATCTGGGAGGAGATGTTATACGGGAAGTTTCCGATGACGCGGTACGGTCCCGGGAAGATCTTCGCCATATCCAGACGCAGATAATCCCCTTCCATCAGATGGCCCTGCATACCGTTGAAATGGGTGAGCAGATAGTCCACCGACTCGGTATCTATCTCTATGAGTTTCAAGTCAATATCCTCTCTCTTAATGAGATGCTGGCTCAGCACGCCCATTCCCGGGCCTATCTCCAGCACGTCGCGCGGAAGCGAAGGGTCGCGGCGCAGAGCGTCCACGATGGCCCGCGCTATGCTCTGGTCAGTCAGAAAGTGCTGACCGAGAGCTTTTTTGGCTCTTACCTCTGTCATACCTTCTCCTCTTTTTTAACGCAAACCATACCCGCCGCAACCAGGAGCAGCAGCACGATGAGACTTATGGACGATGCCCTTGAAACCGCCGCGCTGCCCGTGATGGTCTTAGGCTCGAAACGCATCGTAAGTTCGTGACTTCCAGCAGGAAGAACAGCGGCGCGCAGCACCCAGTCGGCCCGGAAGATATCCACGCTCCGAGACTTGTCACCGTCCAGCCAGGCGTCCCAGCCTTCAGGATAGAAGACCTCGCTGAATACTGTCAGGGCATCTGTGGTGAGATTGTAGCGGTAGCGCAGTTCGTTCGGGCTGTATGAAATGAGTTCGATAGTATTCAGCGAATCCGCGAGAGCTTCGGAAGTCTCTATGCCTGAGGCGATTGCCGCCAGAGCCTCTCCGGCTTCGTCTTCAGAACCGTCGGAAAGCCCGGCCAGAGAAGCCGCACAATCCCAGTAATCCTCCCCGACGACCGCAGTCGTGTGAAGATCCGTGCTGCCCAGCAGATTCAGTTCATCGGAAGGAGTCGCCGCCGGAACAGCATCGGAAACGAACCAGGCATTGCCGTAGGCCCAGCGGTTGCGGGCCGGAGAGATGTCGCCGTTGATGATTATATATCTGGTATTCAGGGCCGAAAGAACAGGAAGTTCCGGCAGAACCTGCTCGAACTCGGATACTGTGGCTATGCCCTGCATCGAGGCCGCCATAGTGCTGATTTCCGGCTGGATATATTTTTCTATAAGGTCCTGATATCTCTGGAGTTTGGCAGGAGAATATCCTCCGATGTTCTTATGCCACCAGGAAGGATGGGAGTCATTGAAAGTATTGACCGACAGGTCGATAACTCTATACGAAGGATCCGTATCCTTGAGGATTTCGCTGTCCGCGGCACGGAGCGCGAACTGGTTGCCGAAGGCTTTCGGAGAGATGAAATCATCGGAATTCAGGTAGCGGCGGCTTACGGTGAAGAGGTCGGCGAGCACGAGGACGCAGACCAGCAGCGCGGCGACGCGCTGGCGACGGAGTCGTCTTTCAGAATCCTTGAGGCCATAAGACCAGAGCAGAAGCAGGAAAGTGGCGGCCACCAGAAGAAGCGAGCGAAGCGAGTCAGAGACCAGAAGGGAGCGTCTGTCTTCGCGGAACGCTTCGATGAGCACGTCCGGCTGCCCCTGGTCCACCGCTCCGCTGAAACTGCCCACAAGGCTCGGAATCAGCGCGATAAGCAGCGCGAAGCCGCAGGTGATGCCGGCGGCGATGCCTCCCTTGAGGCGGAACTCCTTGGGACTCACGCCTCCGCGCGCGATCTTGTCGAGGGCGGCGAAGCCGAGCATCGGCAGGGTGAACTGCAGAATGACGAGTGCCATCGAAACCGTTCGGAACTTGCTGTAGAACGGCGCCCAATCATAGAAGAACTTCGTGAACCAGAGCAGGTGGCTGCCCACGGCGAGCAGAACCGCCAGCAGGGAAGCTATCACGAGCCACCATTTCTGCCAGCCCTTGCAGAGCATCAGGCCCAGGATGAAGAGGAAAATCGTGACCGCTCCCATATACATCGGACCCGCGGTGAACGGCTGCGGTCCCCAATACAGAGGCAGAGCCTTTGCGACTTCGCGCACGTTTGTCTGTCCGGCGCTGCGCAGAAGATCCACCGTCGCAGACTTGTCCGGGTTCACCCCGGCCGATGAAGAGCCTCCGTTGTAGTTCGGAATGAAGAGGTTAGGCAGTTCCTGCCAGCCGTATGACCAGGCCGTGGCGTAGTCGATGTCGACTCCCTTCGAGGCGTCGCTCTCAGCCTTGAGCTCCGATCCTCCGCGGATGGAATAAGGCGTGTATTTGTACAGCGGAACGAGTTTGTTCGCATTCGTCGCGATTCCCGCCAGACCGAGCACCAGCAGCAGCGCGGAAGCCGCGAAGAATCTTCCCAGCAGCTCACGATGCTTGCTGATGCACCAGATGAGTTCCACGATCGCGAAGACAAGAATCATCAGAGCCAGATAATAGGTGATCTGCTGATGGTTAGCCTTAACCTGGAAGCTCAGGGCAAAAGCGAAAAGCAGAGCTCCGAGAGCCATCTTCAGGAATCGCTTAAGGCGCGACATCTGTTTGTCGCTCAATGCATTGCGATAGGTATAAAAGAGAGCCGCGAGCACCCACGGAAGGAAGGCGAGAGCCTGCATCTTCGTATTGTGCCCGACCTGGATGATCTGGAAATTGTAGGCGCAGAACGTGACCGCGATCGCTCCGCCCACAGCGACGGGCAGACTCAGCCCGAGCGAGAGCATCAGCAGGAAAGCTCCGAGCAGCGACACGAAGAGGTAGGTCGCCGGCCGCTTCCCGGCCAACAGAAAATTATATATGGACTGCGTCCAATCCCCTTCTGCATTTGCGCTGATGACCGTAGTAGGCATTCCGGAGAACATCGAGCCCGTCCAGTAGGCCGGGTCGGAAGGATGCTCCGCGTTCCATTCGTTCATCTCGTGAGCCATACCCTGATAGCCGGATATGTCGCTCTGGTTCACTATCTTACCGCTTAGCACCTGTGGCACGGTGGCGTAGGCGAGCACCAGAAAAAAGAGCACCACACCGGCGTATGTAAGTATTTTCTTCAAGGTCCTGTTCATATGGTAGGGACTGTTTAAAATTTATTCACAAATTAAAGATTCGTATCGGATCTGTATCTTTCTTTACTTTTCGAGCCCGAGTTCCTGCTTCATGCTTCTCAGTAGGTCGAAGGCCTGCATAGGGGTCATATTGTCCAGGTCCGCGGAGTTCAGAGTATCCCTGATGGAACTCAGCGTCGGATCGTCCAGCTGGAAAAGCGAAAGCTGGTAGCCCTCCTGGGACGTGGCCTCATTGGACGCGTCAGCGGCCGGGATGGTGGAGACGGAAACGGGACGCAGCTGCCCCTGGCTGCCGCTTTCGAGCTGCTCGAGCGTGTGCTGCGCACTCTCGATGATTTCTTTCGGCATTCCGGCCATTCTGGCGACGTGGATACCGAAGCTGTGCGCCACTCCCCCTTCGCGGAGTTTTCTGAGGAAGATGACTTCCTTGCCGACCTCCTTCACCGCGATGTGGAAGTTCTTTACTCTCGGGTAGATGCTTTCGAGGTCGTTAAGTTCGTGATAATGAGTCGCAAAGAGAGTCTTCGCGCCGTGGCCCCTCTGATGGATGTACTCCACCAGCGCGCGGGCTATGGACATTCCGTCGTAGGTCGAGGTGCCTCTTCCGATTTCGTCGAGAAGAACGAGCGACCGGGCGGAAAGATTATGCATAATCATCGATGTCTCAAGCATTTCCACCATAAATGTCGACTCGCCGCGGGAGATGTTGTCCGTGGCCCCGACGCGGGTGAAGATCTTGTCGAACCATCCGATGGTCGCGCTGGATGCCGGGACGAACGACCCGACCTGGGCCATCAGGACGATGAGCGCGGTCTGGCGAAGCAGGGCCGACTTACCGGCCATATTCGGACCGGTGAGGATGATGATCTGCTGCTGCTCGGAATCGAGGTAAATGTCGTTCGGGACGTATTGTTCGCCCTTCGGAAGCATCTTCTCGATGACCGGATGGCGGCCGTCGCGGATGTCCAGGACCGTGCCGTCATTCACGACAGGACGGCAGTAGTTGCTGTCCACGGCGAGTCTCGCGAAGCCTACCAGAGTATCCAGGCGGGCGATTATTCGGGAATTGTTCTGAATCTCGCGGATCTTTTCCTGAATCGCGGACACGAGGTCGGCGTAGGCTTTCGATTCTATCTCGAGGATGCGGCTCTCGGCCGTCAGAATCTTCTCTTCATACTCCTTAAGTTCCTCAGTGATATACCTTTCGGCATTTACGAGGGTCTGCTTGCGTATCCACTCGGCAGGGACTTTGTCACGCGAGGAATTTCGGACCTCTATATAATATCCGAAGACGTTGTTATAGCTGATTTTCAGTGGGTTGATGCCGGTGCGCCCGCTTTCGCGCTTCTGCATCTCCAGAAGGTACTGCTTGCCTCCGCGGGAGATTTCGCGCAGCTCGTCCAGCTCGGAATTCACGCCCGGGGCTATCACGTCGCCCTTGCCTACCATCGCCGCGCAGTCGGAAAGAAGCGTCTTCTGTATGCGCTCCTTCAGAGGGCTGCAGCCGCAGAGGCCTTCCATAAGTGCCTGCAGCGCAGGGCATTCGAGACTTGAGCAGAGCGTCTGGATTTTTTCCACGTGGGCAATGCTCTGGGCTAGCATCAGGGCTTCGCGCGGCATTATCTTTCCCGTCGCGGCCCTGGAAACTATGCGTTCGAGGTCCCCCACTCCGCCGAGAAGCTCTTCCGCGGCTTCGAGGTTTTCTCTCTCATCCACAAATACTTGCACCACATCGTAGCGACTCTCCAGCTCTCCCCTGTCCATCACCGGCATAGCCACCCAGCTTCGCAGCAGGCGGGCTCCCATAGCGGTGGAGCAGTGGTCCATCACGTCCACGAGGCAGGCCCCGTCGCGGCCCGAGGCCGTGGAGAAGAGCTCCAGATTATGCATCGTGAAGCGGTCCATCCAGACGAAGTCGTTTCGGTCAATCCTTGATATGGAGCAGATGTTTTTGAGGCCCGTGTGATGAGTCTGCTCGAGGTAGACCAGAAGGGCTCCTGCGGAGCATACGCCGAGAGGCTGGCTGTCTATGGCGAATCCCTTCAATGAGTTCACGCCCAGCTGTTTGCGGAGTTTTTCCGCAGCGGCGTCGGGCACGAATGCCCATTCGTCGAGGCTGGTCATATAGATTCCGTCTCCGAAGAGTTCGCGGATCTGCTTCTCGCTTCCCCTCTGAACTACAAGTTCTTTCGGGCGGAAGCTGGAGACGAGGGTGGAGATGTAGTCCGGCGCCCCCTGTGCGATGCGGAAGGTTCCGGTGGAGACGTCCAGGAAGGCGGCGCCGCAGGTTCCAGCCTTCGAAGAGGACAGGCTGCGGCCGAAGGTGACGCCCGCGAGGAAATTGTTCTCCTTCTGGACGAGCATCTGGTCGCCGAAGGCTATACCGGGCGTAACTATTTCTGTCACACCACGTTTTACAATATTCTTGGTAAGTTTCGGATCTTCGAGCTGGTCGCAGATGGCGACTTTGTAGCCGGCGCGGATGAGTTTGGGAAGGTAGGTATCGATGGCGTGGTACGGCACTCCCGCCATCGGGATCGCCTCCGCCATCGCACTGGAACGCTTGGTCAGGACTATTCCCAGGACCTTGCTCGCCGTCACGGCATCGTCCCCGTAAGTCTCATAAAAATCTCCGCATCTGAAAAGCAATATGGCTTCAGGGCACTGCGCCTTGAAGTCGTAGTACTGCTTCATCATCGGAGTCATCGCACTGGTATCTTTCGCCATATTCGTCTGTTTCGCAACTCCCCGCTCCATTATAAACGGGCTAACCCACAAAGTTACTCATTCACTCTTTGAAAAAAAAGAACTTGTGCTGATGAAAATAGATTTGTCCGGAGAATGGGGAGGTTTTACGGACAAAGTATTTATCTTTGTTGGTTGAGAATTATTTACACACAAACGTATGAGTATGAAAGCCCTTGCAAAAGTATTCCTTGTCCTGGCAACGATGGCGGGAATGATTTCCGCCTGTGCAAC
>CAVCSJ010000095.1:0-7688 GCA_963604895.1 bacterium | reverse complement strand
TTTCCCTCGAAGAGGATAAGGTCAAAATCGCGATGGTACGCGTTGCGATGACAGCCGAGAGACAGCTCAACTATCTCTTCCACGACCGAATTAACGGCATCCTGCCGCCGTTCCTGAATCTCGGGAAGCTCGGCCTAAACTACGGAATGCAGGCCTGTCAGTTTACTGCGACTTCCACAACCGCTGAGTGTCAGACACTTGCAATGCCGAACTATGTCCATAGCATCCCGAACAACAACGACAATCAGGACATCGTAAGTATGGGTACGAACACCGCGCTGCTTTGCGCCCAGGTCATCGAAAACGTATGGCAGGTGCTCGCAATTCAGTACATAGCACTGGCCCAGGCGGTAGACTGCCTCAAGATCGGAGACTCTCTGAGCGGCGCCACCCGCAGAATTTACGACGCCATCCGAGCCATAGTGCCGGTCTTCATCGAGGACACACCGTTCTACAAAGACATCGCCGCCGTGCAGAAATACCTGCAGAGCAACCCTCTGAACCTCAGATGATTCAACACTGGGATCGAATCCCCGGACCCTCTGGGTCACTTCGCTCCTTAATCTAAATGAGGGGACTAAAAAGTCTTCGGACTGATAGTCACCCTCATTTTTTTGTTTTCAATCCAAATGGCGCTCGCACTCCGGCAGACTCTGAGCACGATTTGGCCGACCCTATAGGAGCCGGCCAATTCCAAATGTGCCTCACATTTTATATCGCGATTTTTTCGGAATTCCTCAAAGTCACCGAACATGCGATTAAATAACACTGATTTCAAAGAACTTTTATTCTACGGCGTTCGCGCCGTGGCGTAACTTTTATAAAATTAACGAACTATTGTAATAATTATTACAAAGTACTTGTCTAAAGAGGACTTATTGGTTCGTCTCGAGAATTGAACCATTCATCCGACAAATTTTACCGTTCGGTTATTTTTTTTTGGTTAATAAAATGATTTATAGTAGATTTAAATCGATTTTTGGACAATCTTTTTAAGATACTTAACAATCTAACCACAATTTGTCGATGAAAAAGACATTGATTCTTCTCCTTAGCATTGCGCTTTCTTGCGTGATGTGCCTGACGACATCCGCTCAGAGTGGGTATTCGCTCAAGATCACTGTCCTCGATCAGGCCGGACCAGTCATTGGGGCTACCGTTCTTGAAAAGGGGACAACCAATGGAACCTTCGCCGGGACAGACGGCGTATGTGTTCTAAGAGTTTCTTCCCGGGATGCTGTCATCGAAATCAGCAGTGTCGGGTACACAACTCAGGAGTTCGTTGCAAAGGACGCTCCTGCTACCGTTATCCTCGAAGAGGATACGCAGTTCCTTGATGACGTTGTTGTCATCGGTTACGGTTCTGTCAAGAAAACCGATCTTACAGGAGCCGTGACTGCTATCCGTCCGAATCCTAAGAACAAGGTTAAGGCCACTCAGGCTACAGACCTTCTTCTTGGTAAGGTTTCCGGCCTTCAGATTACGCAGGGAAGTGGTGCTCCTGGCTCAGATGCGACAATCCGTATTCGTCAGGGAGCGTCTCTTAACGCATCGAACAGCCCGCTTATCGTTATTGACGGAATGCCGGACGCTTCCTTGTCTTCTCTCAACAGTGAAGACATCGAGTCCATCTCTGTTCTTAAAGATGCTTCATCTTCTTCCATCTATGGTGCACGAGGCGCCAACGGTGTCATTATGGTGACAACCAAGAAAGGCCCTGCTTCAGATGGCAAGGCTATGGCTCCGACCGTAAGCTACAGAGGTGATTATTCTCTCAACTACAACTACGAGTATCTGGATGTATATGACGCTGACGAATTCCGTGAGGAATATGCCAAGCGCGGCTTCGACACATCTCTCCTCGGGACCGCAGACACTGACTGGCAGAAAGAGATCACCAGGACTGCTTTCAATCAGAAACATACCGTGACCCTCCGTGGTGCTCTCCCATATGTCCCGTATCGTATTTCTGCAGGTTATCAGCAGGAACAGGGCGCAGTGGTCGGACACAGCAGGGATATGGGAACATTCTCCGCGAACTTCACTCCGAAGTTCTGGGATAATCATATCGCTATTGATCTCGGCGTCAGGGGCACTCTTATCAATACCCCGGAGAGCGGCGGCTCCCTTTCATCTGCTGCTGAACTTGATCCTACCCAGCCCGTTTATGGCGATTATGGCAGTGCAACTGTCAACGGCGTGACCTATGCCAAGAAAGGTGAAGGGTATTTTATGTATGGTGCTGACTCAAAGGGAGACAATGTGGATCCTAACTGGGACAATGTAGCAGCTGAAGCTTTCCTTCCAGGTACAGGCCGTGACCTGTCTACCAGAATCGTCACCAATGCTAGCCTGACATACAATGTCCACGGCGTAAAAGGCCTCTCGGCCAAGGTCGTGTTCAACGGTAGCTTCTACAATCAGGACAGCAAGTCAAGAGATCGTGACAACACCCCAGAGACTTGGAAGAGCACGAATGTGCTTCTTGGCAAGGGCGGACTCGGACAGCATTCCGACTATACGAGCTACAGTAACCATATCAATATGGATTACCTTCTGGCTTGGAACAGAACATTTGGCAAGCACAGTTTCGACGTCACAGCCGGTCACAGTTACGAGTCTCATCGTTACGGCTCCTGGAATGGTCAGAATTTCTACAATGATGATACTGTCGTTGCAGGTAGCGTTGAAGAATCCAGCAGCGGTCAGGTTACCCTTTCATCATATGTCGCGAGAATCAACTATGGATTCAACAACAAGTACCTGTTCACTGCGGCATTCCGTGCAGACGCATCCTCGCGTTTTGCTCCGGAGACACGTTGGGGATATTTCCCTTCAGCTGCCTTCGCCTGGAAAATCAATGAGGAACCATTCCTGAAGGGAAGCGATGTCTCTCAGCTCAAGCTCCGTCTGAGCTATGGGCAGACCGGTCAGCAGGAGATAGATAATGACTACGCTTATCACGCATTTTACTACAAGTCTACTGACAAATTCATGTATAAGGAAGGCGACAATTTCTACTATACATACCGCCCTTCGGCTTATAACAGAAACATCCAGTGGGAAAAGACTACAACCTACAATGTCGGTATCGATTACGGTTTCTTCAACGACAGAGTCTTCGGATCGATTGATGCCTACTATCGCTACACGGACAATCTTCTCATGAAGGACGTTAAAGTTGTTGCCGGATCCAACTTTGCTGAGGTAACAGACCAGAATATCGGTGAGATGTCATCCCGCGGTGTTGAATTCGCTATCGGCGTCATTCCTGTCAGCACTCGTGACTGGCAGTGGACAATCAATGCCAACATTGCCTGGAATGCTTCCAGGATTGAGAAGTTGACTGCCTATGAGTCCACTGACGCATATGTCAAGACAGGTTATGCTCATAATAACAGATATGTGCAGATTCATAAGGTCGGCAACACCCCTTATACTTTCTATCTCGCAAAACAGGTTTATGACGAGAAGACAGGTGAACCTCTTGAAAAGTGGTATAACCCTAGTTACGACCCGTCTGATCCAAATTCCGAGATGTACGTATCGGACGACAGTGCAGATTCCAGCAAATGGGATACCGGCAAGAGCTCTCTTGCCCCTTTCTATGGCGGATTCTCCACACAGTTGAATTACCGCAACTGGGACTTCGGTCTCAACGGTCACTTTGCGTTTGGTCACTATGTTTTCTGGAGGACTATGTATGACGGCTGCAACAGCTCGTTCTTCAACTCCTCCCATCAGTTCCCTACGAACACGTACAAGGATACCGCTCCGTACTGGAACAATGAGCATTATATGACAGACTACTGGCTTCACAAGGGCGACTACCTCAAGATTGACAACATCGTTGTCGGCTATACATTCTCAGATCTTGCAAAATGGCTGAGTTCAATGCGTGTTTCGCTCGGTGTTCAGAATGTACTCAAAATCACTTCCTATCCTGGACTTGATCCTGAGGTTTACGATGGAATCGACGGCTCGAGCACTCCTCGCCCGCGTATGGTTATGCTTTCTTTTGATGTGACATTCTAAACTGATTGAAGAAATGAAAAAGATATTCTTATATATGGCCATCGCATTGGCCGGAGCGACTCTGGTGCTGAGTTCCTGCGAGAAATTGGATCTTGAACCTGAGTCCAGCACGTCGCTTACAGAAAACGAGGTCCTTTCCAGCTGGGATGGCTACCACGGCCTTTTCCTTAAGCTTTATGCCGCAATGGCAACGAAAGGACAGGGAGGAGACGGCGGCAACGACATTTCCTGGGATGGCGGACGAAGCGTATATCTTCGCGCTCTCTTCTGGACTCAGGAAGCTCCTACCGATATCATTATCTATCGTACAGGTAGCGGATACGGAATTCGTCAGACCACATCTATGGACTGGACAACGGGTACCGAGTTTCCTCAGTACGTATATTACCGTGCATACATCATCATAGCAATGTGCAACGATTTCCTCCGCAAGACAGAAGATGACGTTCTGGAGAGTCACGGCGTAAAAGATGCTGTAAAGGATGATGTGGGTTACTGGAGAGCAGAAGCGAGATTCCTTCGCGCATATCAGTATTATCAGCTTTGTGACCTCTATGGCAGCGTAGGCTGGGTGGATGACAGCTCTCCTAACGGAACTTATCCTCAGCAGAGAACAAGAAAGGAAATCTTCGAGTATATTGAGAGCGAACTTCTTGATATTGAGGATGATATGCTCCCTTCTAGCAAGGCCGTCTGGGGAAGAGCTAATCAGACAGCCTGCTGGTTCCTTCTTTCCAGGCTTTACATCAACGGTAAAGTCTATACAGGCTCTGAACAGTATTTCTCCAAGGCATACACCTACGCCAAGAAGGTTATCGATGATTCTAACTTCTCGCTTGCTCCGAACTACATAGAGAACTTCCTGAAGGACAATAATACCAGTCCGGAGATTATCTGGGCCATTCCTTGCGACAGTGAAAAAATGCAGTGCGAGGGTGTGACAAACTTCCTTCTCAAGTTCCCTACCAGCGCCTACTTCCTCAATCTTGTGGACTATGGCATCACTTCCACCTGGAGCAGCAACGGAAGCCTTCGTTATGCATTCGTCCAGAAGTTCGATGAGGAAGATCAGAATTTCCACAGGGATGACACCTGGGGAGACCAGAAGAAAGACAAGAGAGCACTTCTGTTCGTAGGCCCTGAGACTGAGGTCGAAGGCAAACCAGCCTGTCAAAAGGAGACCTGGATTGAGGGGGAGACGTTCAACACGAAGAAGATTTATATCGGAGCTTCAATGACCAAATGGCGTAATGTTACAAAGGATAGAGCGGCATCCACTCCTACCGAGTACTCCAATGTCGCATTTCCGATGTTCCGCAAGGCTGACGCCTATCTCATCGCGGCAGAGGCTCTGATGCGTAGCGGCGGCTCTAAAACAGAGGCTCTGAGCTATGTCAATGAGGTGCGCGACCGCGCTTATACTTATGGCAAATATGCTCAGGAAGGCAAGAGGTCAGTCAACGGCAGAATCACCGAGTCGGAACTCACTTATGATTTCCTTATCGATGAGAGAGCCCGCGAACTCTGGACCGAACTCTGGAGACGTAGTGACCTCATCCGCTTCGGAATCTACACTAAGGGCTATAACTGGGACTGGAAGGGTCGTGCCACTTCTGGTGAGACCAACCACGAGGGACATGACATAGATGACAAGTACAACCTCTATCCTATCCCTCAGGATGATGTCCTGTACAACCCTTATATCTCTCAGAATCCTGACTATGTCGACTAGTCTATCCAGATTTATTCTGTATACATTTCTACTTTTCGTGTCCCTCTCTGCTGCAGCGCAGGGAGGAATGCGGGGTAGAATTGAAGCTGAACCTGAACTGTCTGGAGGTAATTATTACCTTTATCTGGTTCCGTCCGATTCCCTGACTCCACCACCTGCGGGGTACACTCCTTTTTATATCAGTCACTATGGCAGACACGGATCCAGGTGGCTCATAGGTGAGGGAGATTATTCCAAGCCGCAGGTCCTTCTGCACAGCCAGGACTCGCTTGGTAACCTTACCGATCTGGGAAAGAATGTTATGGAGCGTTTGGATATCGTGTGTGGATTGGCCGAAGGCCGATATGAAGAGCTTACTGCAAAAGGTGCTGAGCAGCACGCCGGCATTGCGGAGCGGATGTATAGGAACTTTCCGTCTGTCTTTGTGGAAGGAGCTTCGGTTGTTGCGAAGTCTACGGTGGTGATACGGTGTATCCTCAGTATGACAGCCGCGACAAACACCCTCGCATCACTTGTCCCTGGGCTTGAAATTTCTACAGATGCAAGCAAGCACGATATGGTCTATATGAACTGGTCAGACAGGGCGAAACTCGTTCCAAATATAAGTTCTGGTGACGTGATGAAGGATTTTGCTCAGAAACGTACACATCCTGAACGCTTTATGGCCTCAATCTTTAAAGATGCATCGGGAGTCGACCAGTCATTTTATAACTGGATGTTTTCCATTGCGGGTAATATGCAGGATGCACCTTCGGACATTTCGTTCTATGATCTTTTCACTGCGGATGAACTCTATGACCTGTATAGCATCAACAATGCAAGCTGGTATGTGAACCATGCTGATTGTCCGTTCACAGGCGGAGTGAAACAGTACCACCAGAGCAACCTTCTCCGAATGATTATTGCGGAGGCTGACGATGCCATCGAACAATCCAGGGTTGGCGCTGATTTGCGTTTCGGCCACGATGGAATTGTCGCGGGAGTAGTTGTTCTGATGGGGCTTGAAGGTTGTTCTTACTCTACGGATAATCTGGAGACTCTCAGCGACTTCTGGAATATCTGCGACATTATACCTATGGCAGCTAACATCCAGTTGGTGTTTTATCATAACGAAGATGGAGATATTCTTATGAAAGTGCTTTTTAACGAGAAAGAGACTGCATTGCCAATCCAGGCAATGTGTGGCCCATATTATCGCTGGAATGAAGTCAGAGACTATTGGCAGGATGTGCTGAAGAAATCCCCAGTGCCGGAAGAAGCCCTGAATACGGCAAGCTAGAATTCAAAGCCTAAACCTCAGGAACCTTTCATTAAAGAGATAGGTTTTAAGTTTAATTTGGGTGAGGCCGACCAAAAAGTGTTTTTTTGTCGGTCTCTTTTAGTTTGGGTAAGGGGAAAGCGTCAGGTAGCTCTGCGGCGGCGGGACTCCGCTCACTTCGTTCGCTCTGGCCCTCCCATTACCATCTGCTTCATCGCTTCGCGATAACTTGCTGTCAATGGGCCCCGCTATACTTGTCCGCGGGTGGACAAGCCCGCCGCCGCAGACCGCCAGACGCTTTTCTTCAAGTTTGGCCTTGTTCTTTTCGACGCTGCCTTTCCAGACGAAGGTGTATTTGTTCGCCACAGACTCTATCTTCGTCCCGTCTATGTACTGAACCTTAAGACTTACGAACCCTTCCTAGTTGAGAAGATGTACAATCTGGGTGAAGATCTTGTCGAACCTTCCTGCAAGACGCTTGCTGCGGAAGATGTTTATGGTCCTGAAATCGGGGTACTGCATGCCGCTGAGCCACAGAGGGGGATGTTATTGCTTTGACAGTTTAAGATTTCGCTCGGCCGAGTATCAACTTTTCAAACCGTTGTCATAAGGATGTGCCTCTCAACGCCCTGTAACAGGTATTGGCTCGCGTTAGCCTATTTT
>CAVCSJ010000094.1:0-7852 GCA_963604895.1 bacterium | reverse complement strand
GCGCAGCCCCGAAGGGCTGCAATTTCGCGGTCAGAAATCTCTTCTATAACGTCCCGGCGCGCCGCAAATTCCTCAAGTCCGACAATGTCGAGCTGAAGCACATCGTGGAGGAGTTCACGCGCATCGCCCTGACGCGCCCCGAAATCGGATTCTCGCTCAGCCACAACGGTCACGACATATATGTCCTCAAGCAGGCCAAGTCGCTGAAATTCAGGATAACGGACCTGCTCGGCGGGGGAGTGGCGGCCGAAGTGGTGGACATCCACGCCCGCACCGCCGTGGTGAATCTCGACGGATTCATCGGACGCCCCGACACGGCCCGCAAGACCGCCGGCAACCAGTTCTTCTTCGTGAACGGCAGGTATTTCCGCAGCGCCTATCTGCACAAGGCCGTAATGAAGGCCTATGAGGAATTCACCGCCCCCGGCCTCACGCCGTCGTACTTCCTCTTCCTCGAGACCCCGCCCGAAAGCGTCGATGTGAACATACATCCGACGAAGACCGAGGTCAAGTTCGAGGAGGATTCCATAATCTTCCAGGTCATCTATGCCAGCGTGCGCAAAACGCTTGGACAGAACGCATTCGGGGCGAGCATAGACTTCGACACCGAAGGCTCTGTCGAGATGCCGCAGTACGGCAAGGACTTCGACGAATACCGTCAGACTCCCGCTCCGACTATCGGCACCGACCCGAATTTCAACCCTTTCGACCTCGCTCCGGCCTCTTCCGACTTCGACAGTCCGTCTTCCGCCGGCCGCTCCGCGTCCAATGACGGCTTCCCCGCCTCAGATGCTTTCCCGGCCGCTGACGCGTCCAATCGAACCCCTTCATATCCAGGCCCTTCCTACAGTTCTGCCGTCCATCGCGACCAGGACTACGGTGCCCTTTTCGAGGACAAGGTCCTCCCGACCACGCAGGTAATCATCCTCCAGGACAAATACATAGTCACCCAGGCTAAATCCGGCCTTATGCTGGTGAACATCCGCAGGGCCTGGGAAAGAATCCTCTTCGAGAAATTCCTTGACAGCCTGGATTCTGACACCCACGTCACCCAGTCATCCCTCTTCCCGGTACAGGTGAGAGTCGGTGTGGAGAACCGCCTTCTTTTCGATGAACACGCGGCCCTTCTCAGTTCCCTGGGCTTCGACATTTCCCCGTTCGGAACCGACACAATCGTGGTCTCAGGCGTGCCTGAGGGCTATTCCTGTGATGCCGCTGCGGTGGAGAAGATGGTTTCCGACCTGCTCCTTCTGCTTTCCGAAGGCCCTGACTCGGTGAGTGCGGCGATGAAGAACTCCCTGGCAGAGAAATTCGCCCTTCTGGGGGCGATGTCAGCCGCGACTGTCAGGAATCCGTTCGAGGCACAGCATTTGTTGGACTCGCTCTTCGCCTGTGGTAACCCCGAGTTCACCTCAAATGGCCGCAGGGTACTGAGTTTATTACCTATCAATGAATTAGACAAAAAATTCTAATGGCAGACTACTACTATTACGACCAGAACGGCTCATCTTCGGGCGGCGGCTTTCTCAGCAGCCTCCCGACAGTCACGAAAAACCTCTTAATCATAAACGTGCTGGTGTTCGTGATGACAATCATCCGCAAACAGTTCATGTTCGAGAACTTTGCGCTCTTCTATCCGACATCCGCATACTTCCACTGGTGGCAGTACATCACCCATATGTTTATGCACGGAGGCTTCTGGCATATATTCTTCAATATGTACACCCTCCTGATTTTCGGCTGTGTGGTGGAGAGAATCATCGGATCGAAGAAATTCCTCATCTTCTACTTCGTCTGCGGACTCGGCGCCGCCGCCCTCCATACCGGAGTGGAATATCTGCAGGCAACAAGCTATATGAACGCCCTTGCCGACGGCTCGCTTCAGGCCGCAGAATCCTATGCGAGACTGAAGCTTACCCCTACCGTGGGAGCCTCTGGAGCCATCTACGGCATCATTCTGGCCTACGCGATGCTCTTCCCTCAGTCCCGTCTCACCCTGCTCTTCCCGCCTGTGAGCCTGAGCGCCAAATGGATGGTCATCATCTTCGCTGGCATCGAACTCATCACCGGAGTTACCGGAACGGCTGACGGCGTGGCGCATTTCGCACATCTCGGCGGTATGCTCTTCGGCTGGCTGCTCATAAAATATTGGAGGAACAAGGGAACCCTTTTCGACAGATAGATCCTAACTGACAGATAGTTATGGCAAGAAAGATAATAGACATAGCGGCGGAGATGGATTCCGCGCTGAAGGCTCTGAAAGCGGGCGAAGTCATTCTGTATCCGACCGATACGGTCTGGGGACTCGGCTGTGACGCCACCGATCCGCAGGCTGTCGCCAAGGTTTATGAAATCAAGAGGCGCAGCGACAGCAAGTCGCTCGTGCTGCTTGCATCCGACCTGGATATGGTCGCGAGATACATCAAGGTCATTCCGAACATCGCCATCGACCTCGTTGAGGTCAATGACAAGCCTATGACCCTCATTTATCCGGGAGCTATCTGCGGCCCGAAACCCGCTGAGGGTGAGCCTCTTCCGAAGGGCGACAGGCATTATCTGGCCTTTAACACCGTGGCTGAGGACGGTTCCGTAGGCATCCGCATCCCGATGTCGGATTTCTGCGTGGAGCTGGTGAAGCGTTTCGGGAAACCGATCGTGTCAACTTCCGCCAATATTTCAGGCGAGCCTACGCCGAAGAATTTTGCGGAAATCAGTCCCGAAATCCGTTCGTCGGTGGGTCATACAGTGAATTCCGCTCTTGAGGGCGGTGCCACGGGCATTTCCTCCCAGATCATCAAGGTCGAGGTGGACGGACAGGTGAAAATCCTAAGGGCTTAGATAATGGAGATATTCTACAGCAGGAAGGTGGACGGGAGCTTCTGCACTCTCGACGAGGAGGAATCCGCACATTGCGTGAGGGTTCTGCGCCATCGTGAGGGGGACGAAATCCACGTCATCGACGGAGAGGGAACTTTCTATACCTGCAGTATCGTGGACGCTTCACCCAAGGCCGTCGGAGCCAGGGTTCTGGGCATAGAGAAGGACTGGGGAGCCCATCCTTACCGCCTGACTATGGCCGTGTGTCCCACGAAGAATATTGACCGTTATGAATGGTTCGCCGAAAAGGGTACGGAACTGGGTCTGGATGAGATAGTTCCGGTGATAGGGGAGCGCTCGGAAAGGAAAATTTTCAGGGCGGACCGTCTGGAAAGAATTCTGCTTTCGGCATCGAAACAGTCCCTGAAGGGGGCTATCCCGCAGATCGGGGAGATGATGAGTGTAAGGGAATTCATTGAGAAAGCTCCGGAGAATGCTCTGAAACTTATAGCCTATTGCTTTGAGAATGAGGAGGCTCCGAGGATTTCGATAAAGGAGGCTCTGCAGAAGAATTTCGCCGGAGGAGGAGGACAGGCTGAGGCTTATGTTGAGGACAGGATTGGACGCGGGAGCGGCCGGGGGGAGATTGGACGGCCGGAGGCCGGCCGCGAAAATGAGCTGCCGGAAATAGTCATTCTGATCGGTCCGGAGGGGGATTTCTCGCGCGGCGAGGCTGAAGCGGCGCTCTCGGCGGGCTTTATTCCGGTGCATCTCGGAGCTTCGCGCCTTCGCACTGAGACTGCGGCTCTGACCGCCGTAGAGGCTGTATATCTGCATTTTATGGACTAATACTAATGATCATATGAAAAAGCGTTTCGAATCACTCGACGTGCTCAGAGGCATTACGGTCGCCTTTATGTGCATCGTCAACAATCCGGGCTCCTGGTCCCACACCTTCGGTATGCTCAGCCACGCTTCCTGGGACGGCTGCACCCCGACCGACCTCGTGTACCCGTTCTTCGTATTCTGTATGGGTTGCGCGATGGCTTTCTCCTTCTCGAAATACGAAGGAAACGCCCGTGCAGGCGCCTTCAAGGTCATAAAGAGGGCTCTCGGTATTTTCCTTGTGGGGTTCCTGCTGAACTGCTTCCCGTTCTTCCCTACCAGCGACGGACATCTGGTCTTCGGCGGTCAGGAATGGGTGGAATGGATCAGCGGCAAGCGTATCCTCGGCGTGCTGCAGAGAATCGCAATGGCTTATCTGATAGCAGGTTTGCTCGCGATCTGGCTCAAGACTCCGAAGAAAGTCGGAATCGCCATCGGAGTGCTCTGCGTGACGTTCACGGCTATACTTCTCATCTTCGGACGCGAACCGGGCGCATTCACTCTCGAGGGTTGCGTGTCGCGCAGAATCGACGTCGCGCTTTTCGGAGAGAATCACGTTTACCACGGCTATCACTATGCTGACGGAACACGCGCGGCCTTTGATCCTGAGGGAGTTCTGGGCTCGCTGACAGCGGCGGCCTCCTGCCTTCTGGGTTACCTCATCGGCAAGCTCATCAAGGGCACGAACGCTCTTCGCGCGGAAGATCCTTCAAATCCGAAGGCCTCGGAAAGCTATATGGTCTGCAGAATTTTCTTCTGGGGCATCGTCTCCATCGTGTTCGCTGAGTTCCTGGACAACTGGATTCCTATCAACAAGCCGCTCTGGAGCGCTTCCTATGTGTTCTTCGCAGGCGGTTGGGCGATGGTGGTTCTCGCTTTCCTGACTTTCTGCGTGGACATTCTGGGAGCACACAAGATGTTCGAGCCTTTCAAGGCTATGGGTTCCAATGCTCTTATGGCGTTCATTCTCAGCGGAGTATTCGCCAAGAGCTATCAGTTCATCGGCGGTCAGCCGGGTGCGGCGTTCTTCTCACAGAACGAGCTCACTTCTCTGCTTTATGCCGTGCTCTTCGCGCTTGTGATCTTCTGCTGCCTGTGGCCGCTGTACAAGAAAAATATCTATATCAGGTTATAAATCTTAAATCGGGCTTTTATCGGGCGTTGCCGGTGGCCGGCGCGCCCGGTTTTCATTATGTATATAGGACTTATTTCTGACACGCACGGATTCTTTACTGACGAGTTCCGTGAATTCCTCGAGCCGGTCGAGCAGCTCTGGCACGCCGGAGACTTCGGCGGAGATGCCGACTTCGCCAGGCAGATTGCTGATTTCAAGCCACTTGTGGGCGTATATGGGAACTGCGACGGGCAGGATATCCGCGTGGATTATCCCGGGCATCAGTATTTCGAATGCGACGGAATGAAGGTGCTGATGACTCATATCGGCGGTTATCCCGGTCGCTACGACATCCGCGCGAGGGCTCTCATCGAGCGCTACCGCCCGGATATCTTCGTCTGCGGGCATTCGCATATCCTGAAAGTGATGTATGACAATCAATATGAAATGCTGACTCTTAATCCTGGTGCTGAGGGATTTATGGGCTGGCAGGAGTTCCGGACAGCCCTGCGTTTCCGTATCGGTGGGGGCAAAATTTACGATATGGAAGTCTTTAAGCTTCCGAGAAACGTCGCGAAGCCCTAACTTTTTGACAGTAAAAACGATAAACCTTGAAAAAAGTCACATAAATTTTTGTTCTTAAAAATTTTAATTATAATTTTGCGCCTCAAAGAGAACGTGTTTAATTATTCAATAATTATGAAAAAGGCATTTATGTTTATGGCAGTCGTTGCAGTCGTATTCGCTGTAGCTGCCTGTGGTAACAACTCTAAGAAGGCTGCTCAGGCAGCTGAGTCTGAGGCTACTGAGGTTGTAGAAGAGGCTTGCGATTCTACCGCTTGCTGCGATTCTACCGCTTGCGCCGACTCGACAGCTTGCACTGAAGCTGCTGCTGAAGAGGTAGCTGAGTAATCAGTTCTCCACACCTTCGCGCCACCGAGCGTGGCGCATTCTGAATGATATTGCTCGAAAGAACAATATCTTTTTTTTGTCTCGGCCGGCCAAAAAATCGCACATTTTTTACGGAAAGTCTTGCATTGTCGGAAAAAGTGTATACCTTTGCAGTGTATTAGTTACCTATTACACTTGTAAACAATGCTCATAGAACTTAAAGACATCAACAAGACTTACGACAACGGGCAGCCGCTGCACGTCCTGAAAGGCATAAACCTGAGTATCGACAAGGGTGAATTCGTGTCGATTATGGGTGCCTCCGGCAGCGGAAAATCCACACTGCTCAACATCCTCGGAATATTGGACGACTACGACAGCGGCGAATACCTGCTGGACGGCCATCTCATAAAGGATCTCAGCGAAAGCAAGGCTGCTGACTACCGCAACCATCTGATCGGTTTCATCTTCCAGTCGTTCAATCTCATCTCCTTCAAGACCGCCCTCGAAAACGTGGAACTCCCGCTCTTCTATCGCGGTGTGCCGCGCGGCAAGCGCAGGGCTCTCGCTATGGAGCATCTCGACCGTCTCGGCCTCGCCGACTGGGCTTCGCACTACCCGAACGAGATGTCCGGAGGTCAGAAGCAGAGAGTCGCGATAGCGCGCGCCCTCATCGCCCAGCCTCAGATTCTTCTGGCGGACGAGCCGACCGGAGCGCTCGACTCGAAGACCTCTGTCGAAGTTATGGAACTGCTCGCGAAACTCAATAGAGACGAGCACGTTACGATCATCGTCGTGACTCACGAAAGCGGCGTAGCGAACTGCACGGACAGGATTATCCATATCAAGGACGGTCTCATCGGCAACATCGAAATGAACCAGATGCACAACGCCTCGGCGTTCGGCACCAAAACCATTATGAAGTAATGCGGGACCTCTTTACAGAAATCTGGCTTTCCATCCGGCGCAACAAGCTGCGCACCTGTCTGACGGGTTTCGCGGTAGCTTGGGGCATCTTTATGCTCATCGTGTTGCTGGGGGCGGGAAACGGCCTGCGGAGTACCAACGAGGCGAATACACAGGGACTCGACTTTAACAGTATCCAGGTGTGGCCGGGCGAAACAAGCAAGCCTTACGACGGTCTCGAACAGGGACGCGCCATAGAGTTCACGGACAGGGATGTTCAGCTTACCAAGAGCGAAAATTTCTCGGACGTCGTCGATGACGTGGCGCCGAGACTTCAGGCAAGCGGCTCAGTGACATTGGCTTACGGGACAAGACACGTCTCGGCCAGTCTCGACGGTGTGACTTCGGACCTCGAAAAGGTGGAGTCCAACAGGGAAATGTCAGTCGGACGTTTCATAAACAGGTTTGATGATGAGCAGAAGCGCAAAGTCATCGTGATCAGTTCGAGCACTGCGGAACTTCTGAACGAAAAAGATCCGTACGGCCTTCTGGGAAAGGAGATAAAAGTGAACAACTACCTCTGCAGGGTTGTCGGCATCTACAAGGCGCAGCGTTCTTCGATGGGCCACACCGCATATATTCCGTACAGCACTTTGAAGGCCATCTATGCCAAGGGCGAGAAGATGGATTATTTCTCCTTCAGTTTCCACGGGCTGAAAACCGAGAAGGAGAACGAGGATTTCGAGAAGAAGTTCACCGGCATCTTCAACAGGTTCCACCGCGCGGCCCCGGACGACAACAGCGCCATCTATCTCTGGAATAATTACACGACCGGTCTGCAGGTTAACAAAGCGATGAATATCACCAATATAGCCCTGTGGATAGTGGGCCTCTTCACCCTTCTGAGCGGCATCGTGGGAGTCAGCAACATTATGCTCATCTCCGTCAAGGAGCGCACCCACGAGTTCGGAATCCGCAAGGCCATCGGCGCGAAGCCGTGGGGCATCACCAAGCTCATCCTTTCAGAGAGCGTGGTCATCACCGCCGCTGCCGGATATGTGGGAATGTTCCTGGGAATGATAGCCTGCGAGATTATGACGATGAAGCTAGGCGGCCAGACGAAGAGCGTGATGGGCATCGAAATCGCCAGCGGCGCCGACTATTCCGTCGGGCTGGACGTGGCCCTGGAAGCCACCCTGGTACTTATCATAGCCGGCTGTCTGGCGGGACTCATCCCCG
>CAVCSJ010000093.1:0-8138 GCA_963604895.1 bacterium | reverse complement strand
GCCTGCTGGAGCAGGTAGTAGATGAGCGAAGTCGTGGTGGTCTTGCCGTTGCTGCCGGTGATGCAGATTTTGCGGGCCGTGTCATAACGTCCCGCGAACTCGATTTCGGAGATGATCGGCGTGCCCTGCGCCTCGAGTGCGCGGATCATCGGAGCCGTGGACGGGATGCCCGGGCTCTTGACCACCTCGTCGGCGCTCAGGATCAGCTCCTGAGTGTGCTGCCCCTGCTCGAAAGGTATGTCCCATTTGCGGAGCATTTCCGCATACTGCTCCTCGATCTTCCCCTTGTCAGAAAGGAAGACGTCGAATCCCTTGACCTTTGCCAATACTGCGGCGCCCATTCCGCTTTCGCCGCCACCAAGTACTACCAGTCTACTCATATTGTTTCCCAATTATAAGCTTTTATCGTATCTTCAACATTGCCAGTGTGGCCACAGCCAGAAGCAGTCCCACGATGAAGAACCGCGTCACGATTCTCGGCTCGGGTATGCCTTTCTTCTGGTAGTGGTGATGCAGAGGCGCCATCAGGAACACTCTGCGTCCTTCTCCGTATTTCTTCTTGGTATGCTTGAACCAGCCTCGCTGGATGATTACCGAAAGTGACTCCATAAGGAAGATGCCGCAGAGTACAGGAAGCAGCAACTCCTTGTGTATCAGCACCGCGCTCACTCCGATAATGCCTCCTATGGTCAGGCTTCCCGTGTCGCCCATAAAGACCTGCGCCGGGAATGTGTTGTACCAGAGGAAGCCGAGCAGCGCCCCCGCGAATGCCGCCATATACACGGCCACTTCGCCGGTGCCCGGGATGTACATAATGTTCAGATAGTGCGAATCCAGCACGTTGCTGCTCAGCCAGGCCATCACTCCGAGCGTGATCACGACGACCGCCGAAGTGCCGGTGGCGAGTCCGTCCATACCGTCCGTGAGGTTCGTGCCGTTCGAGCACGCGAGTATGATGAAGATGATCACCAGCATATAGATGCCCCAGGTGCAGTAAACGCCCAGCTGACCGCGGAAAGGCGACAGCCAGGAGTAGTCGAACTCGTGCGTCTTCACGAACGGAATCGTGGTCACGAGCTGCGTGGAGTGAATGTCCGCGCTCAGACATACCGCGAGCGCAATGACAAGACCCAGAGCGAACTGCAGCAGCAGTTTCCCCTTCGCGCTGAGGCCGTCCTTGTTATGCTTGAACACCTTGATGTAGTCATCCGTGAAGCCGATCGCTCCGCACCAGACGGTGGTGAGCAGCAGGAGCAGCGTGTAGATGCTGTCCAGACGGCACACGAGCAGCGCAGAGCCGAGCAGCGCGACGATAATGATGATGCCGCCCATCGTCGGCGTACCCTTCTTCTGCATCTGACCTTCGAGTCCGAGGTCGCGGATGCTCTCTCCGATCTGCCTGCGCTGCAGCCAGCCGATGATCTTCTTTCCTGCGAAGAAGGCTATGAGCATACTTATCACCGCCGCGAGCATAGCTCTGAACGACAGATAGTTCATAAGACCCGCTCCCGGGAAATCATACCCCAGCTTCGTCAGCCAATCTACCAGATGATATAACATAATGTCCTACAATGTCTTGAATACTTCTGCAACTATTTCTCTCTCGTCGAAATGCGTCTTCTGCGTTCCGATGACCTGATACGTCTCGTGTCCCTTGCCCGCCAGAAGCACCGCGGCGCCCTGCGGAGCAGTCATAAGCGCAACCCTTATCGCCTCGCGCCTGTCGCTGATAAAGAGCGACTTCGCCAATCCCTTGGGGCTGAAACCCTTGCGGATTTCATCCAATATGCCTTCGGCGTTCTCCGTGCGCGGGTTGTCGGATGTCACGATGATGCGGTCCGCGTACTTCTCGGCGATTGCCGCCATCTCCGGACGCTTCGTCCTGTCGCGGTCGCCTCCGCAGCCGAAAAGACAGATCAGAGCCTTCTCCGAAGCGATGTCCTTCAGCGTTCTGAGGACGTTGTCCAATGCGTCAGGCGTGTGCGCGTAGTCGATGATCACGCTCAGATCCCGCGGTCCGCGCAGCGTCTCCAGACGTCCCGGCGCCGACTCCAGCCTGCTGAGTGCGACCAGCACTTCTTCAGGGGCTGCGCCCAATTCCACAGCGGCGCTGTAGATGGCGAGCAGGTTGTATGCGTTGTGGGCTCCTATGAGCTTGGTCCACACGTCCTTGCCGTCAAGTCTGAGCTCCATTCCGTCGAAGCTTTCCTCTATGATCTTCGCCGTGTGGTCCGCCATATTCCTGCAGGAATATGTGACGATTCTCGCCTTGCAGTTCTGCACCATCACCATACCGTTTCTGTCGTCGATATTTGTGATGGCCACTGCGTCTTCGCTCAGACTGTCGAAGAACAGTTTCTTGCATCTGAGGTACTCCGCAAAGGTCTTGTGGTAGTCCAGATGGTCGTGGGTGAGATTCGAGAAGATGCCTTCGCTGAAATGCAGGCCCGCCACTCTGTCCTGGACCATTCCGATGGAACTGACCTCCATAAAGCAGTACTCGCAGCCCTCAGCGGCCATTTCGGCGAGCAGGGCGTTTATCGTTATCGGATCGGCGGTGGTGTTTTCAGTCTCGCTGCGCCTTTCTCCCACGTAGTTCGCTATGGTCGAAAGCAGTCCGCAGCAGTAGCCCAGATCCTTGAAAAGGTGATAGAGCAGAGTCACTGTCGTGGTCTTGCCATTCGTGCCGGTAATGCCCACGAGATGAAGCTTCTCCGACGGGTGGTCGTAGAAGTTTCCGGCGCAGAGCGCCAATCCCTTTCTGTCCGCTGAAACCACTGCGGCTGCACCGGCCTGTCTTGCGGCCTCTATGAACTGATGTCCGTCCGCATTGCAGCCGTTCACGGCTATGAAAAGCGAACCTGGGGTAGCTTTGCGCGAGTCGCAGCAGATGGCTGGAATCTCCATATCCGGAGTTCCCGTCACTATGGCGGCACCTGTATCTTTTATGATATCTTCAAGTCTCATTTCAATCTTATGCTTACAGTCTGACCTTTCTTCAATACCTTTCCTGCGGCAGGGCTCTGGCTGACCACGTGTCCCACACCGCTGTACGAGCATTTCAGCCCGTTATTCTCTATGGCTCTGAGGGCATCCCTGAGTCCCATTCCGCTGATATCCGGAACCATTCCCTCCTCTATGACGTTCTCGGAAGCGAGTGCCATTTCCGGTACTGCGGCAGAAGGTTCAAGCTCCTGTCTCCAGTAAGGATCTATCGCGTAAATACCGTCCACGACCTCTCTTATGGCCTTGGCCGGAATGGTTCCTCCGTAGAAACTTTCCGGTGAAAGAACTGAATAGACAGTACAGATGGCGCTGTACTGCGGGTTTTCGGCCGGGAAGAAGCAGACGAATGTCGCCTGGTTCTTTTTTCTGCCGTTTTCATCCGTATATCTTCCGGCTGCAGTCTTGCTGTCGGACTGGTCGAGAACTATCTGTGCGGTTCCGGTCTTTCCGGCCACCTGGCACTTGGCGTTCTTCACCCTTGACCCCGTACCCATCCTGACTACGTGTACAAGTCCGGCGGTGAGGGTGTCGGCCGTCTCCCTGGAGCAGACTGCGGCATTCAGGATGCTCGGGCCGCGCTTCTCCTTAACCACTCCGCCCTTCTCGATGCTTTCCACCAGGTACGGCTTCATCATCTTGCCCTTGTTCGCGATGGCGTTGTAGAATGTCAGGATGTGCAGAGGTGTCTCGGCTACCGAATATCCGTATGCCACGGTCGCGAGCGATGATCTGGACCAGTACGGGCTGCCCGGTGAAGGGAGCGTAGGGGCGGCCATTCCGTCCAGGTCGAAGTCGAAGGCCTGGCCCAGCTTGAAGGAATAGAGGTTGTCAATGAACTTCTTCGGGTCCTTTCCGTAATTGTGCGTCACAAGGTAGGAGAACAGGTAGTTCGATGATACCTGAAGACCATATATGATAGGGACATCCTCGCTGTGGAATTCACGGACATAGTCTCCCATATGCCTGTCCACCTTTCCGGTTTCCCTCGTAAGGCCTATTTCTCCTCCGTCTCTTGCTGGAACGGTTTCATACAGAGACTTCACGTGCCCGTCGTTCATCAGGCTCATCAGAGTGGCAAGCTTGAAGATCGATCCCGGCTCTCCCGCACGTCCCACAGCATAGTTCGTGGACTCTTCCGTGGTTCCAGTCTCAGGGTCGCGTCGCAGGTTAACCATAGCGCGGATGGCTCCGGTCTTTACTTCCATAACTACGAGACAGCCTCCTTCGATCCTCTGGTTCGTGTCGATCTGCCCTCTGAGAGCTCTGTCCGCAATATCCTGGAAATCAATATCTATCGTAGTCCTGATGTCGTCTCCGTCCACAGGTCTCAAATACACGCTGTCCAGGTCCCTGATTCTCACTCCGGCATCGCTTCTCTTCATATACTCGTAACCGTCCTTGCCGTGCAGGACATAATCGAAGCGGCCTTCCAGGCCGATCTTGTTGTTCTTGCTGGCTTCCGTATTGCTGCGGATGAAGCCTATGGTGCGTCTTGCCAGTTTCCCGTAAGGGTAGCGGCGGACTTCTTCTCTTTCCTCTATGAGGCCTCCCACGTTGCGGCCCTTGTTGAAGAGCGGGAGCTGCTTCAGTTGCAGAAGGGTTTCATAGTCCACCTTCTTGCCCAGGACTCTGTACTGTTTTCCGGCCTTGCGGTCTGAAATTATCTGCTCGTAATACTGCTCGGCCGTCTTTTCAGGGAAGAATTCCGGCAGTCTCTTCGCGAGAAGCCTTGCGGAATCTCTCCAGGCCTGTTCTTTTTCGGCGCCCTTTTCCTCATCGTCTCTGAAGGCCTCTTTCTGGACAGTGCAGTCCATCGCTATGGTGTAAGTGGCTGAAGATGTGGCAAGTGTGCGGCCGTCGCGCGAGAGGATCTCTCCGCGGGTAGGGTAGAGGACGGCCTTGCGGCTCTTCGGGGTGAGGACCTCGACGATTTTCGGCTCCGGCCGGAATCCCACGCAGAGATAGATCAGCTTGGCGATTACGACAAGTGCAAGAATAAGGGACAACAGATAGAAGGCGTACAGCGATCTTCCGATGCTGTGCCCCTTTTCCTTCTGTATGTTGCGCCTTTCAGCCATATCCTTTCTTTACTTTATTCCTTGTCTTTCTTGTTTCCCGCCTTTTTCAGCCTGACGGCGGCATTCTCCGGCTCCTGCAGCTGCGAGCCCATCTCCTGCAGCTTCACTTCCAGCGTGGAGCGGCGGTTGATGCTCTTCATCCTGAACTCCAGGCTGGAGTTCTGTGTCTCCAGTTCCTTGAGTGTCAGTTTGTTCTTCTCGACCTTGGCCAGGGTGGTGTCCACTCCGAGATTGAACCAGATGAACATCGCGATTAGGAAGAACATCCATATCACGTGGATGAAGTACTGTCCGATGTTCAGTCTCAGAAGCAGCTCGCCCCTGAATATGGCCTTCATCGTGTTCTTCAGAAGCTGGCCGATGTCCTGGATCTTCCACTTCTTTTCTCCCTCCGTCGTCTGCGGGGTCTTGCTTTCCTTCTCCGTTACAGGCACTTCCTGCTGCACTTTTTCATTCTCTTCCATCATCTGGCCCTCCTGCCGCTTTGGGGATTGGACGAAGTCCGCTCTCCAGCTGTTTCTGAATCAAGCTTCTGTGCGATGCGGAGCTTTGCGCTGCGCGCTCTCGTGTTCGAGGAGATCTCCTCCTCTGAAGGGAGAATCGGCTTGCGGTTCACGGCCTCCAGCGGGGTGTAGCAGCGGCCGTAGACGTCCCTCTCCACGCGCCCCTCGATGTTGCCGCTCTTTATGAAGTTCTTCACCATCCTGTCCTCGAGGGACTGGTAGGTGATGACCACGAGCCTTCCGCCCGGCTTCAGGGCGTCCGCCGCGCCTTCGAGGAATTTCTCGAGGGAGAGCATTTCGTCGTTCACTTCGATGCGCAGGGCCTGGTAGACCTTGGCGAGGAACTTGTGCTCGGCGTATGGCGGCAGGACCGGACTGAGGACGCTGTTCAGCTCGGTGGTAGTGCTTATCGGAGCCTTGGCTCTCGCATTGACTATCAGGGATGTAAGCTTGCGGGCGTTGTCCAGTTCGCCGTAGATTCGGAAGATCCTTTCGAGGTCTGCGGCCTCGTAGGTGTTCACCACTTTCGCGGCGTCCTTCTCCGAGAGGGCGTTCATTCTCATATCCAGGGTGGCGTCGAAGCGGAAGGAGAAGCCCCTTTCCGCGGTGTCGAACTGGTGGGATGAGACTCCGAGGTCGGCGAGGATGCCGTCGACGATGCCTTTCGGGGCACCGTTATTATTTATACCAGACTCCAGATTGTCGTCCATATCGCGTTCCCGGAAATCGCGTGCGGCCTTGTGGGCCTCCAGGAGCGCGAAGTTATGGACGAATCTGAAGTTGTTGTGTATCAATGTGAAACGGCTGTCGTCCGGGCAGTTCGCGAGTGCGTCGCTGTCACGGTCGAAAGCCAGCAGCCTTCCGTCGGGGGAGAGGCGGGAAAGTATTTCGGCTGAATGTCCGCCGCCGCCGAATGTGGCGTCGACGTAGAGTCCTGACGGAGAGGTGATGAGGGCGGAAACGCTCTCATCCAGAAGGACGGGGATATGATATTCTGACATTTCCGGACCTCCTATCTTCTTTCAGGGAGTTTTCCGGCTATTTCTACGAATTCTTCATTTGAGAGGACTGAAGCCTCGAATTTCTCCTTGGCCCAGATCTCTATCTTGTAGTCGCTACCCGAGAAAACCACATCTTTGGTTACACCTATCTGCTCCAGCAGTTCTCTGGAGATACTGATGCGGCCGAATTTCGGGTCAGGTTCCACGAGGTCGCGCCCGCGCGTGTATTCTCTCCAGAATTTCGCGTGCTCAGGATTGAATGGATCCAGACGGGCCCTCGTTTCCTCGGACTGCTTCTGCCACTGCTCGAATGTGTACATTTCCAGGCAGGGGGCGAAGATGTCTTTCTTCACTACAAACCTCATGTCACCACCTTCAGGCAGCATTTTCTTCAATGCCGAAGGGAAGACAAGTCTCCCTTTGTCATCGAGTTTTGATGGATAGCTGCCTATGAATGTGACCATAATTGTTTATATCTTTCACGCGATTGGCACAAAGATATAAACAATTTTCCACTTTCTTCCCTTTTCTTACAATTTTTTCCACCTTCTTTATTCGGCGAGTTTGCAGAGCAGAGTCGCCGAGGTGCAGTCCGTGACGATTACGTCGACGTAGTCGCCGACCTTGTGGGCGGTGTCGGGGAAGACGCACATTTTGTTGTTCGAGGCGCGGCCGCACAGTTCGTCCGGATTCTTTTTCGACGGGCCCTCCACCAGGACGGTGAAGCGCTTGCCGATGTCGCGGCGGTAACTCTCCAGACTCTTGCGGTTCTGAAGGGCGATGATTTCGTTGAGGCGACGCGTTTTCGTCTGAATATCAACGTCATCCGGATAGTTTCTCGCGGCGATGGTGCCCGGTCTCTCGGAGTAGTAGAACATAAAGGCGGTGTCGAATCCGACTTCCTCGAAGAGCGAGAGAGTGTCCTGATGATCCTGCTCTGTCTCGGAACAGAAGCCCGCGATGACGTCGGTGGTGAGCCCGCAGTCAGGGATGACGCTGCGTATCATCTTCACGCGCTCAAGATACCACTCGCGGGTGTAGCGGCGGCGCATCTTCTCCAGAATGCGGTCGCTGCCGGACTGCACAGGGAAGTGTATGTGCTTGCAGATGTTGTCGTACTTCGCCATCGTGCGGATGACTTCGTCGGAGAAGTCCTGCGGGTTCGAAGTGGAGAAGCGCACACGCAGCAGCGGACTGATCTGCGCCACCATCTCCAGCAGCTGCGCGAAGCTCACATCCGTGGTGTCGGAGCTACTAACAGGCTGCGTCAGGCAGCGATCGGAGTGCGAGCCGGGTTGGCCTGTGAGATAGCTCGCGCGGAGATCCTCTTCCCCGTCGTGGGGACGGGAGGGGAAATTATTGGACGCAACTGCGTCCAATGAATTCCCGCCCTTCCAGTGATACGAATCGACGTTCTGGCCGAGAAGAGTCACCTCGCGGTAGCCGGCGTTGAAACAGTCGCAGGCCTCGCGCACGATGGTCCGCGGGTCGCGGCTGCGCTCGGCTCCGCGAGTGTAAGGCACTACGCAGTAGGAACATACGTTGTTGCA
>CAVCSJ010000092.1:0-8266 GCA_963604895.1 bacterium | reverse complement strand
TAATAGTCTGTCCCGGAGGCAGTTATTATTGGCTGGACTTTGACAACGAGGGGAAGCTGGTAGCCCGGTGGCTGAACTCTCACGGCATAAGCGCCTACGTGCTTTCGTACCGCGTCGGCGGCGTCACACCGTTCATCTTCCACAGGGCTCTGGTATTCAGGGGCAAGAGGCATCCGGATATGATTTCGGACCTTCAGAGAAGCATAAGCCTGGTTCGCAGCGGAGAGCTCGGGGAGCCCGCTCCGGAAAAACTCGGCGTGATGGGCTTCTCGGCCGGAGGCCATCTGGCGATGTCCTCGGCCTGCTTCTTCGATACTGATTTCGCGGGGGAGCAGCTCGGAGAGCCTTCTCAGACCAGCCTGAAGCCTGATTTCGTGGTTCCGGTCTACCCGGTGGTCACGATGGAGGAGCCTTACTGCCACCACCGCTCCCGCAGGGGACTGCTCGGAGACAGCAGGGTATACTCGAGAAAACTCAGGGACTCGCTTTCGCTGGAAAAGCACGTTAGGGAGGACTGCCCGCCGGTTTTTCTTCTGAATGCTGAGGATGATGATGTGGTGGACTGGCACAATTCGGCTATGCTCGATTCGGCGCTTACCGCCAAGGGCGTACAGCACGAGTACTTGCGCTTCAAAACCGGCGGACACGGCTTCGGGGCGAACCCCGAAAAGGGTAGCGAGGAGACTCGCGGCTGGATGGATTTGTTCCTGGAGTGGCTCCGAAAATTGTAATTTAACATTGGACGGCTGAAAGCCGGCCGGATAGAATAAAACTATGGACATCGAATTTAAATCGCCCGAAGAAATCAAGGCGTATCAGGAAGAGCTTCTGCACAAGGCTCTTGTGTATCTGAAAGAGAATTCGCGCTACTATCAGCGCCTGTTCTCCGAGAACGGTATTGACATCGACGAAATCAGGCATCTGGAGGACCTCACGCGCATCCCGTTCACGGAGAAGAAGGACCTGCAGCTCTACAACGACGACTTCTGCTGCGTACCGCGCAGCAAGATAATTGATTACATCACAACATCGGGAACTCTGGGTGATCCGGTGCTCTTCGGCTGCACGGACGCAGACCTGGACCGCCTGGCCTACAACGAGGCGAAATCCTTCCGCTGCGCGGGACTCGACGAGAACAGCGTGCTCCAGCTGATGACCACCATCGACAAACGCTTTATGGCCGGTCTGGCTTACTTCCTGGGACTCAGGAAGATGGGCGCAGGCGTAATCCGCGTCGGCAACGGCATTCCGGAACTGCAGTGGGACACCATCCGCCGCTTCCGCCCGGACTCCATAATGTGCGTGCCTTCATTCATTCTGAAACTCATCGAATACGCAGAGGCTCACGGGATTGACTATCGCAACAGCAGCGTAAGGAAAATTATCGGCATCGGCGAGGGTCTGCGCGAACAGGACTTCAGTCTGAACCTGCTCGGCCGCCGCATCCACGAAAAATGGCCGGAGGTAAAACTCTATGCCACATACTCTTCCACAGAGATGGGAGCCACTTTCAGCGAGTGCGACTGCGGTCAGGGCGGACACGTTCATCCGGAGCTCATCATCGTCGAGATCATCGGCGAAGACGGCAATCCGGTTCCTGACGGGCAGCCAGGCGAAGTCGTGGTCACCACGCTCGGCGTCGAGGCTATGCCGCTGCTGCGCTTCCGCACGGGAGACGTCAGCGTGAAACATACCGGGCAGTGCGCCTGCGGAAGGTGGTCGTACCGCCTCTCGCCGCTTCTCGGCCGCAAGAACAATATGATCAAGCTTAAGGGCACCACCCTCTATCCGCCTGCAATCAACGATGTTCTGGATAATACGGAATACGTCGATAATTATGTGGTTATAGTCCGTAATTCCGACGCGGGCACGGATGACGTGCTCGTGAAAGTCGGCCTGAAATACACTCCGGACTTCGATGTCGTAAAGGAACTCAAGGACCGTTTCCGCTCCCGCATCCGCGTGGCTCCGGCAGTGGAGATCTGCCCGGTTCCGGAAATCGCGGCCATAAACTTCCCGGCCAAGAGCCGCAAGCCTGTCAAGTTCATCGACGAAAGAAAGAAATAATATGGATACCACACGTTTCGAGAGCATGCGTCCTTACTATGATGAGGAAGTGCCCGCAGCGATGCAGCGCATAGCCGCCCATCCGTCATTCCCCGTACTTTCATCATTCCTTTACCCGGACCGTCCGGTGGAGGAGGTCAGAAAACTGTTCACTTCTTTCCGTAACATCTCTGACTTCCAGCTGAATGCGATGAAGGCCTTCAACGAGCAGGTCATCTCGCAGACCATCACGGAGTTCACTTACGGCGGAGTGGAAAAGATCGACCCTTCGAAACGCTATCTCTTCGTCAGCAACCATCGCGATATCGTGCTGGATTCCAGCCTGATGCAGTATGTGCTCTATCTTAACGGGCACGACACCACCGAAATCACCTTCGGAGCGAACCTGATGCAGGGTCAGCTTCTCATCGACTTCGGCAAGAGCAACAAGATGTTCCGCGTCGAGAGGGCCGGAGTCACCCCGCGTGACTTCTACAACAGTTCCCTGCTGCTTTCCGACTACCTCCGCTACACCCTCCTGGACAAGCGCCAGAGCGTGTGGATCGCCCAGCGCAACGGCCGTACCAAGGACGGAATCGACCGCACGGACCAGGGCATAGTCAAGATGTTCGGAATGAGCCGCACCGACGACCGCGTGGCCTCGCTCGCCGAGCTGAACATAATGCCTGTCTGCGTGTCCTACGAATGGGAGCCGTGCGACGTGCTCAAGGCCCTGGAGCTCTATGTGACCAAGAGCGGCGGAACCTACATCAAGAAGCCCGGCGAGGACCTGAACAGCATTCTGACCGGTCTCACGCAGCCGAAGGGCCGTATGCATATCCAGTTCTGCGACCCTGTGACCGAGGAGGACCTGAGAGCCTTCGACGACGTGCCTAACGTGCAGTTCCACAGGAAGGTGGCGAATCTGCTCGACCGCCGCATCTGCTCCGCGTTCCGTCTCTTCCCGAACAACTTCATCGCGCACGACCTGCGTTACGGCCAGAGAGCCTACACGGACAAGTACACCGATGAGCAGATGGTGGCCTTCGATGACCGCCTGGAGTCGCTCAACAAGTATCAGGATGCTGATCCTGAGATTCTTAAGGATATCTTCCTCGGCATATACGCGAATCCTGTCGCAGTTCCTGTATCAGAATAATGGACTTCTGGGAAATATTCACTCTAGTCACCGGCCTCATCTACATCGTGCTGGAAATCCTCCAGAACCGCTGGATGTGGGTCGTGGGTGTGCTGACGGGCGTTGCCGCCATCGTGGTGTTCGCGCGCGAATCGCTCTGGGCATCGACAGGGCTGAACGCCTACTACGTCGCAATCTCCTTCTGGGGCCTGTACGCCTGGGCGCGGGACGAGAAGAAATTGGACGCCTCGGCAGAGGCGGCCGCAGACGCTCTGCATCTGCGTCCAATGACGCTCCGGACTCTGCTGCTCAGCGCTTTTCTGCTGGTTGCGGGCACTGCGGCGCTCGTGCTGCTGCTTCGTGTCCTCGGAGATCCGATGTCCACTCTCGATGCGGCCGTGGCTGTGCTCAGCGCAATCGCCACCTGGTGGCTCTCGCGCTCCCACATCAGCCAATGGTGGCTCTGGATTGCCGCCGACCTGTGCTCCACGCTGCTTTGCCTGAGCCAGGGATTGTATTGGATGACAGTGCTTTACGCTTTTTATACTCTCTCGGCTGGCTTCGGCTACATTCATTGGCGCAGGCACGGAGTGTATATTCAGTAAATTCAGTTATATTTGCAGACTAAAACTAATTTGATATGATAATCATCATCGAAAGTGGAGGAACCAAGACCGATTGGTGCTCCGTATCTGAATCAGGCAATAAGCAGAATATCAGGACTGCAGGAATGAATGTCGCAGTAATGCCCGAAGAGGCTATCTGTGAAATTATGAACAAGGCTGTGGCTTGGCTTAATCCTGAAAAGGAAAAGGTTACTGATGTCCATTTCTATGCCGCAGGTCTTATCGTTCCCAGGGGCCAGGAGGTCCCGGCATCTGTCGCTAAACTGGATGAAATCCTCCGTAACTTCTTCCCGGATGCGGAGATAGAATATGCTTCCGACCTGCTCGCTGCCGCCCGCGCCGTTTGCGGACACAAGCCGGGCATCGCGGCCATCCTCGGTACAGGCTCGAACAGCTGCTTCTTCGATGGTGAGGAAGTGGTTAAGAATGTCAGGTCCGCAGGTTTTATCCTCGGCGACGAGGGCGGAGGCGCCTGCCTCGGAAAGCTCTTTATGGCCGATTTTCTCAAGGGACTGGTTCCTGAGCCTGTTTCCTGCGACTTCGCTTCGGAATTCACTGTGGATTATCTCACGGTAGTTCAGAATGTCTACAAGAGCGCAGCCCCTTCGAAATACCTCGGAGGTTTCGCTCCCTGGATACTCAAAAGATATGACAGCTGTGAATATGTCCGCAATCTTGTGGAACAGAACTTCCGCAACTTCATAGAAAGAGCTCTCAAACAGTACGACATCGTGAATTACCCTGTAGGCGTCGTAGGTACCTATGGCTATCATACTCAGGCGATTCTGCGCAAAGTCGCTTCAGAATACGGCATCCGTTTCACGGACATTATCGATGCCCCGGTAGAAGGACTTGTAAAATATCATAAAGGAGAAATATAATGAGAACGACCGAACAGCCTTCGCATTACAACGATCTGGACAAGATGAGCGTGGAAGATATCCTCAAGGGTATCAACGCAGAAGATATGAATGTGCCTGTAGCCGTCGGGAAGGCTATCCCGCAGATTGAAAAGCTCGTGGAGGGCATAGTTCCGAGAGCTGAGAAGGGTGGCCGCGTATTCTATCTCGGAGCCGGCACAAGCGGACGCCTCGGCATCGTGGACGCTTCCGAAATCCTGCCTACATACGGCTGCGGAGACGTTTTCGTCGGAATGATGGCCGGCGGAGACGGCGCCATCAGAACGGCCGTGGAAGGCGCTGAGGATGAGGTTGAGGGAGGTTGGAATGACCTGCAGCCTTATCATCCCAATGTGAATGACACCGTGGTGGGCATCGCCGCTTCCGGCACCACTCCTTATGTCATCGGAGCTCTGAAGGAGGCCCGCTCCCGCGGAATGCTCACCGGCTGCATCACCTGCAACGAGGGCAGTCCCGTGGCCGCCGCCTGCGAGGTCCCGATCGAGGTCGTGGTAGGCCCTGAATTCGTGACAGGAAGTACCAGAATGAAGGCCGGAACAGCCCAGAAACTGGTTCTGAATATGATTTCCACCTCAGTGATGATCCGTCTGGGCCACGTGAAGGGCAACAAGATGCTCGATATGCAGCTCACGAACAAGAAGCTCGTGGACCGCGGCACCAGGATGATTATGTCCGAGACCGACATCACCGATTACGATTACGCGAAGGAGCTTCTCCTGCGCTACGGTCACGTCCGCGAAGCCGTGGACGCCTATAAAGCCGGTAAGAAATAATGAAAGAACAGTATCCTTCGAAACTGCTCTCTGACGCGGTGGAGGCCATATCGTCTCTTCCGGGAGTGGGGGAGAGAAGTGCTCTGCGCCTTGCCCTGCACCTGCTCTCGCAGCCGAAGGAGAACGTCCACCATTTCGCGGACGCCATCCGCAATCTCTCCGACAATGCCCGCTACTGCTGCGACTGCCGGATGATTTCCGACGGCGAACGCTGCTCCATCTGCTCCGATGCGTCCCGCGACCATCGTACGCTGTGCGTAGTCGAGAGCGTGCGCGACGTGATGAGTATCGAGGCCACCGGCCAATACAGGGGTGTGTATCACGTTCTCGGCGGGATTATATCACCGATTAACGGAGTGGGGCCTTCGGACCTGACGATTAAGGAACTGACAGAGAGAATCTCGGCCCTTAAATCTCAGGAAGGTCCTCTGGAAGTGATACTTGCGCTCAGCGGAGACGTCGAGGGAGAGACCACTTCGTTTTATATTTACCGGCAGATTTCCCCGCTCGGAGTGAAAGTTACGACGCTGGCGCGCGGGCTCGGCTTCGGGGCTGATCTCGAATACGCCGACTCTCTGACACTCGGCAGGTCGTTACTTAACAGACAGATCTTCAATCCTTAGCTATGACTTTTGTAGAAGTTGTCGCGGCGCTTCTTCTCGCCGTTTCCCTTTGTGCCGACTGCTTTGCGGTCTGCGTATGTTCAAGCGTGACGCTAAAGAAGATCGAATGGAAAAGCGTCTCGCTTATCGCGCTGGTCTTCGGTTTCGTGCAGGCGGGCCTGCTGCTGGGCGGCTACCTTTTCGGCGACCTCTTCGTGGGCTATGTGGAGAAAGTCGCACACTGGATCGGCTTCCTGCTTCTGCTGTATGTGGGCGGCTCGATGATCATAGAAGCTCTTCGCAACGAATGTGAGGTGAGAAACCTTAACGGCTTCCGGCCAGTCATCCTGAGTTCGATAGCGACGAGCATCGATGCGCTCGTCGTAGGAATATCGCTTTCGATGGGACAGCTGGAAAGACACGATGTCATTCTGAATACAGTTGCAGTGTTCGTGGTCACTTTCCTTTCCGCAGCCGTGGGTATGTTCTTCGGTCACAAAGTCGGTCACAGGCTCGGGAAGATTGCCGAGCTTATCGGCGGCATCATACTGATTCTGATAGGACTGAACATTCTGTTGGAATTCGTTTAGTCCTTTTCGGACAGATACCGGGTATTTTTTCCGAATCTTTTTATTACCTTTGCGCGCTGACCTATCTGTAGAGTCGGCGTACGTGAGTATTAACCCTTCCGACACTGGTGCCGGGAACAATCAGGAAGAGGCATGATCAATATTTTCTACAGACACGACGGCCAGGTGGATGTTTCTCAGGCCATTGCCGATTTCGGCAAGTTCAAGAAGGAGGAAGTTCTCTGGATAGATCTTATGGACCCGGACGGAGATGAGAAGAGAGCCGCTGAAGCCTTCCTCGGTACCGAAATCCAGAGCCGTGCGACAGCGGAAGAGATCGAGAGTTCATCCCGTTTCTCGGAGGATGACAGAGCCATCTACGCAAATACCAACTTCCTCACTCCTGCTGACGACGAGTTCAAGTCCGATCCTGTGTCGTTCACATTGGTCGGAGACTCTCTCACGACGCTTCGCGAGGTGCCTCTTCGAAGCTTCAACACTCTGCAGATGAAGCTGATGGCCCGGCCGAACCTCTTTCCGAACGGTTTCACGATTTTTCTGACCATTATGGATCAGAGGGTCGACCTTGACGCTGATATCGTGGAGATTCTTTCTAAGGATACGGCGCGTTTCAGCCGCAGGATCAATCAGCAGGAGCAGATCAATGAGGATTTCATCCTGGATATCAATCAGCTTCAGGAGAATACTATGGTGGTCCGCGAAAATGTGGTCGACAAGCAGAGGCTTATTTCGAACATTCTGAAAAGCGGGCGTTATCCGAAGAAGTATGATTCGAGGCTGAATGTGCTTCTGCAGGATATAGCGTCACTTATAAATCATACGAATTTTAATTTCGAACGTCTTGAGTATCTGCAGGATACGGTGTTGGGCCTGATTAATTTGGATCAGAGCCGGGTGATGAAGATCTTCACTCTGGTGTCTCTCCTTCTGATGCCTGCCACGCTCGTGGCCAGCTTCTATGGAATGAACGTCACCCTTCCTTTCGCCAATTTCCCCCTCGCCTGGATTCTCATCCTCGCGATGATGCTCCTCGTCGTTCTTTCCCTCTGGTTCGTATTTAAGCGCAGAAGGATGCTGTAACAGCATCCTTCCATATTTTATACTGGGGGATGTTTCCCCCAGGCCTCCTCTGGTCGCTTCGCTCCTTAGATGCTCCGATTGAATGTCATATTATACTGGGGGATGTTTCCCCCAGACCTCCTCTGGTCGCTTCGCTCCTTAGGTGCTCCGATTCAGCGGCATACGGTCGTCGCGGGACTTGCCGAAGCGCAGAGGCGGGAGGATTTTATTTTCTATCATTTAAACATTTTGTGATTTTGGATTCGTAACAATCTGAAACTCCTTTTCGCTATTTCCTTCGAATTGTTAACGAAATATTTGCTTGACAGAAAAAACTATATTACATTTGTCTCACTATAAAAACGGTTAAAGAAGCTGTGCCGTGACGCTGCAGTGCTCGCGGCGGAGCAGCTCCCGATGGCCGGGGATTGCATATATGATACTAAAACGATTTATCTATGGATTTGAAAAATGCTGCCGCCGGAACGCTTGAATCTGGGGATATTATGATC
>CAVCSJ010000091.1:0-8581 GCA_963604895.1 bacterium | reverse complement strand
AAACCACTTCTTTTTTATTCAGAAAGAAGCCAATCGTACAAAGATACCATTTTTTGTGTACTTTTGAGGTTGTGGAAAAAGAAAGAGTATGAAAAAAGCTGACAGAGATATCAAGGTAATGGGAATAGTGAATCTGACTCCGGATTCCTATTTCGCGCAGAGCCGGGTGGCGTCTGTGGACGCCTTCCTCTCCAGGGTGGAAAAACTTCTGGACGAGGGGGCTGATATCATAGATGTGGGAGCCGTCTCCACAAGGCCGGGAGCGGAAAGCGTCTCTGTATCAGAAGAATGGGGGAGACTTGAGAGCGCATTGAACGCCTTCGCGAAGGCGTTCCCGACGACAACTCTGAGCGTGGACACGACGAGTGCGGAGATAGTCTCACGCTGCTGCGAGGCTCTCGGACGGGCGATAGTCGTGAATGATATTTCCGCCGGCGAAGATGATCCGGCGATGCTCGAACTCATTGGCCGTCAAGGCCTTCAGTATGTCGCTATGCACAAGCGGGGGAATCCGCGGTCGATGCAGTCGCTCTGCTCCTACGGCGATGTCGTGGAGGACGTGCTGCAGTATTTCAGGGATTTCGCCATCAGGGCTGACGCGGCGGGTGTGAAGGACTGGATTGCCGATCCTGGCTTCGGTTTCGCGAAGAGTGTTGAGCAGAACTATGCACTGCTGCGCTCGCTCGACCGCTTCGAAGGCCTCGGCCGGCCCCTGCTTATCGGAATCTCACGCAAAAGCTTCATTTATAAACCATTGGGCGTAGCCCCCGAAGATGTGCTCGATCAGACGCAGGCCCTGCACCTCGAAGCCCTGAGGCTCGGCGCGGACATTCTGCGCGTGCACGACGTTGCCGCCGCACGCCGCACGGTGAATATCTATCGGATGCTCTTCTAAATCTTCACCTCGATCCCCGGGTCGAAGGACGGGATGTGCAGAATCTCGACCTTGAAGAGGTTCTTTCGATGCAGGCGGTCGATCTTCTCCTTCGTCGCAGCGTCCTCGCAGATGCCTTCGCGGATGTAGCGGTCGAGCGTCTCGTAGGTGAAGCCGAGTTTCTGCTCGTCGGAGCACGAATGAGGCAGACCGTCGTCAGGAATCTTGTCCACCCAGACGGACGGAACGTCCAATGCGTGGCCTATTCCGCGCACTTCCCTCACGCAGAGTTTTCCGAGAGGGGAGAACGAGCCGGACGCGTCGCCGTAGAGCGTCGCGTAGCCGATATAGTCTTCGCTGAGGTTGCAGGTGTTGGCGACCATTCCGTTCATCGTCTGAGCCACTGCATAGAGTACGGTCATACGGATGCGCGGAGGGATGTTCTGCTCAGTCTGCTTGCTGAACCTGCCCTCCGGAAGAAGGGAACTCAGGGCATTGAACTCGGAGTCGATTTTGCCGATGGGAAGATTCAGATACCTTATTCCCAGATGTTTACAGATCTCGTCAGCCTCATTTAAGCTCTGTCCGTCAGACGGGAGCGCCACTCCGATTACCCGGTCCTTTCCAAGGGCTTTGGCGCAGAGAGCCGCGCACACTGTGCTGTCCTTGCCGCCGCTCATTCCGATGACTGCGCTGCATTCAGGTCCGAAAGGAGCGAACCACTCCCTGATCCACTCGATGCACTCTTCAGCTAAAACTTTGTAGTCCATAATCTTCATAAATTTGTCAGCCTGCAAATATAAATATTTTTGATATTTTTGTGGAAACGAAGTTAGATTATGAGTGCAGACAGCCCGATACTGATGCGCAACAGAATCCGCCGGATTCTGCTCGTGTGCAACAATTACGACAGCTATTCCCTTGAGGAAGACGGACATATAGAGGAACAGATCACCCGCGAATACGCCGAGCTGAACCTCAGCAACCCGCCGTCCTTCGAGCGTGTGGAGACCACCGCCGAGGCCTATGAGCTTGTTGCAAGGGGAGAGACCTTCGATCTGATCATCACTATGTACAATGTCGGGGAGATGGACGTGTTCGAGTTTTCCCGCAAGGTCAAGGCTGTCACTCCCGACACTCCTGTCGTGCTGCTGTCGTCTTTCTCCAAAGTCATTTACAGTCAGATATATGAGCAGGACCGCTCCTGCATAGACTTCATCTTCTGCTGGAACAGCAGCACTGACCTCATCATCGCCATCATCAAACTCCTCGAGGACAAGCTGAACGCCGAGCACGATATGGCCCAGGGCGTCCGCGCCATCCTTCTCATAGAGGATTCAGTCCGCTACTATTCGACCTATCTTCCGCTGCTCTACAAGATTGTGCTTCAGCAGAATATAGATTCTCTGAGCGACACCCTGAACGAAAAGCAGAAGGTCCTTTTCAAGCGTTCGCGTCCTAAGATTCTGATGGCGACCTGCTATGACGAGGCAGTGGAACTCTACAGTAAATACAAATCCAATATCCTGGGAGTTATTTCGGACATCGGTTTCGTGATTCATAAGGGCGACAGGTCACAGGAGGAGAAGAGTGATGCCGGTGTGGATTTCTGCCGTATGGTGAAGGAGGATAATCCGCGTATGCCTTTCCTGATGCAGTCTTCTCAGGAAAGTATGCGTGAGGTGGCCCGCCAGCTCGGAGTGGGATTCGTTCTGAAATCCTCGAAAACCCTCACCCACGACCTGAGTGAATACATCGGCAAGTATTTCGGCTTCGGCGACTTCGTGGCCACCGACCCCGATACCGGGGAAGAGATTGGCCGCGCCCGCAACTTGTATGAGTTCGAGAAACTCATCGCGACGCTCTCGGCGCGGGCTTTATATGCGCTGTCGGACAAGGATTACATCTCGCATTGGCTGTATGGCCGCGGCTTTTTCGCGCTCGGCAACATTTTCCGCCCGATCCGCATCCACGACGAGTCGGAGGTCGAGACCGTGCGTCAGATGAATCTTCGCGCGATTAAGGAATTCCGCATTTCACTGGGCCTCGGCGTCGTGGCGGAGTTCGACCCCGCGACCTACAACGACGCGCTCTGGTTCACCCGCCTCGGCAGCGGCTCGATGGGAGGCAAGGCGCGCGGACTGGCTTTCCTGAATCACATCCTGCAGAAATACGACCTCTTCGACAAATGGCAGGACGTGAGGGTGATGGTGCCGCGGACATTGGTCGTTACGACCGAATATTTCGACCGCTTCATCCTCGAAAACGGTCTGCAGTATGTCATCAACTCAGATATCAGCGACTCGGAGATTCTCTCGGAGTTCGTGGCTTCGACTCTGCCGCAGGAGCTGACGACCGCGCTGCGCGCCTTCCTGCACCACACGCACAAACCGCTTGCGATACGCTCGTCTTCGAAGCTGGAAGACTCTTACTATCAGCCGTTTGCCGGAGTTTATTCGACTTATATGATTCCGCATACGGAGAACATCGACCAGGAGTTGCGTCTGCTCTCGAAGGCGATCAAGAGCGTCTACGCTTCAGTCTTTTTCGCGGCTTCGCGCGCGTACATCACCGCGACTTCGAACGTGCTGTCCGAAGAGAAGATGGCGATCGTCATCCAGGAGGTCTGCGGAAGCGAGGACTGCGGCCGCTATTTCCCGACATTCTCGGGCGTGGCGCGCTCGCTGAATTTCTACCCTGTGGGCTACGAGAAGGCGGAGGACGGCGTGGTGAAGCTGGCCTTCGGCCTCGGCAAGGCGGTCGTGGACGGCGAGCAGGTGCTCCGTTTCGTGCCGGCCTATCCGAAAAAGGTCATCCAGACCTCGACGCCGGAGCTCACGATGCGTGACACTCAGCAGGTTATGTACGCTCTCGACCTGCAACCGGACAAGTTCAAGACTTCGGTGGACGACGCCGTGAATCTGGAGCGCATTCCGATATCCGAGTGCGGCGCCTTTCGCAATCTCTCGCGCGTGGCTTCGACCTGGGACTACGAGAGCATGCGTATGGCGGACTCGCCGTTCGCGAACGGCCCGAAATATATAACTTTCTCGCATATACTTAATTACAACACCTTCCCGCTCGCTTCGATTCTTCAGGAGCTGCTGGACATCGCCCAACGCGAGATGCATTGCTGCGTGGAGATGGAGTTCGCGGCAGACCTCGACCGTCCGAAAGGGGAGACCTCCGTCTTCAACGTCCTGCAGGTCCGTCCGATTTCGACTGACAGCCGCAACGATGTGGTGGACTGGGCGAAAGTGGACACGGCGGGAGCGTTCCTGACGAGCGGAAGCGCGCTCGGAACAGGGTGGATAGAGGATGTCCAGGATATCGTGTATCTGCGTCCGGAGACCTTCGATGTGCTTAAGACTCAGGAGATTGCGAGCGAGCTGACGCTGCTCAATTCGCGTCTTCGCGCAGAGGGCCGCGGCTATGCGCTGATCGGTTTCGGCCGCTGGGGCTCGAGCATTCCGTCGCTCGGAGTGCCGGTCCGCTGGGGTGACATCTCCGAGGCGCGCGCGATAGTGGAGTGCTGCCTGGAGAACTTCCGCGTGGATCCGAGCCAGGGCACGCATTTCTTCCAGAATATGACTTCGTTCAATGTCGGCTATGTGAACGTGAATCCGTTCTCTCGCCCGGGCGACAGCCTCTCCTTCGAGACTCTCGACGCCCAGCCGGCTGAGTTCGAGACGCATTGGCTGCGCCTGCTGCACTTCGAAAAGCCGCTCCGCATCTGCGTGGACGGCCGCGCAAACCGCGCACTCTTCGCGTTCTGACAGCATCGGACGGCTCGCGAGCCGTCCAATGTGGAAATAAAAAAGGTGGCTGAAAAACTTCAGCCACCTTTCTTGCGGAAAGACAGGGATTCGAACCCTGGAACCGCTTTGGGCGGTCACACGCTTTCCAGACGTGCCTCTTCAGCCACTCGAGCATCTTTCCAATGGGATTGCAAAGATACACATTCCTTCGAAAATACAAACAGGAAATTTCAAGAAATTGCAAAAATTGAATTCTCTTTGTGGACTTTTCGGCGCCAATTAATATTCAAGGTGTTGCAGGTAAGGAAAACTTTGCCTAACTTTGCGCGCCTTTCTCCCCGAAGAGGGAAAGGAATATTAATTATTAACTAAATTTTTTGCACGATGGCTGAATATTTAATGCCTGAAAAGAAGCAAGAGATTTTCGCTAAGTACGGAAAGTCTAATAAGGACACCGGCTCACCTGAGAGTCAAGTTGCTCTATTTTCCTACCGTATCAAGCACCTTACCGAGCACGTCAAGAAGAACAAGAAAGACGTCGTTACACGCCGTTCACTTCTTCGTCTTGTAGGTAAGAGACGTCAGATCCTGGACTACCTCCAGAAGGTTGACATCGCTAGATACAGAAACATCGTCAAGGAGCTCGGCCTCCGTCGATAAACAGATAGGAAAGCGTTGGGGATGGTCTCCGCAGGAGCCATCCCTTTTTTTGCTGAAAAGACGTTAAGGAAAACAATAATGAACATTATCAACAAAAAAATCGAACTCGCGGATGGCCGCGTGATTGAGATTGAGACCGGAAAACTGGCCAAGCAGGCCGCCGGTTCAGCCGTAGTCAAGATGGGAGGCACTATGCTTCTCGCTACAGTGACTGCAGCGGAAGAAGTCAAGGAAGGCACTGATTTTATGCCTCTTACTGTTGACTACAAGGAAAAGTATTATTCAGCCGGACGTTTCCCGGGCGGATTCATGAAGAGAGAGGGCAAGTCCTCGGATTATGAAATCCTCATCTCCCGCCTCATCGACCGTCCTATCAGACCTCTCTGGCCGGATGATTTCCACCTCGAGGTATTCGTAAACGTAACGCTCATCAGCGCAGAAAAGGACATTCAGCCTGATGCACTTGCCGGTCTCGCAGCTTCCTGCGCCCTCGCCACCTCCGACCTTCCGTTCGGCGGCCCTATCTCCGAGGTACGCGTAAGCCGCGTCAACGGCGAATTCGTCATCAACCCGACCTTCTCCCAGATGAAGGACAGCGACCTCGAACTTATGGTTGCAGCCACAGAGGAGAACATTATGATGGTCGAGGGTGAGATGAACGAGGTCAGCGAGCACGATATGCTCGAGGCCATCAAGTTCGCCCACGAAGAGATCAAGAAGCACTGCCGCGTTCAGAAGGAGCTTATGCACGAGCTCGGAACTGACGTGAACAAGAGAGACTATCCTCACGACATCGAGGACGAGGAACTCAAGAAGAGCGTTCACGACTTCTGCTATGACAAGTGCTACGCACTCGCCAAGAGCGCAAAGCCTAAGAAAGAGCGCGAAGAGGGCTTCAAGGCCATTCTCGATGACTTCATCGCCACGCTCCCTGAGCCTCAGAACGAAGAGGAGAAGGAAGAGTACGCAGTTAAATGCACTCTCGCAGGCCGCTACTACCATCAGGAGGAAAAGGATGCGATGCGCAATATGATCCTCGATGAAGGCGTCCGTCTCGACGGCCGCGTATGCAACGAGGTCCGCCCTATCTGGTGTGAGGTGGATTACCTTCCTTGCGCTCACGGCTCCGCCATCTTCACACGTGGTGAAACTCAGTCACTTGCTACCGTCACGCTCGGTACCAAGATGGATATGAAAGAGACCGACGAAGTTCTGATCCAGGATGATCAGCAGTTCGTTCTCCATTATAATTTCCCTCCGTTCGCAACCGGCGAAGCCAAGCCTCAGAGAGGTGTCGGCCGTCGTGAGATCGGTCACGGAAACCTTGCGATGCGCGCTCTCAAGCCAGTCGTTCCGCTCGCTCCGGAGAATCCTTACGCAGTACGCGTAGTTTCCGATATCCTCGAGTCAAACGGTTCATCTTCAATGGCTTCCGTCTGCGGCGGGTGTCTGGCTCTTATGGATGCGGGCGTGAAGATCAAGAAACCTGTAGCGGGTGTTGCGATGGGTCTCATCACAGACGCCGAGCGTCCTAACGAGCGCTACGCCATCCTTACCGATATCCTCGGCGACGAGGATCACCTCGGAGATATGGACTTCAAGGTAACCGGTACGGCCGACGGCATCACCGCCACCCAGATGGATATCAAGGTCGACGGTCTTTCATATGAAGTACTTGCCAAGGCTCTCGAGCAGGCACGCCAGGGCCGTATGCACATTATGGGCGAGATGATGAAGACCATCAGCGAGCCTCGTGAGGACTACAAGCCGTTCGTTCCTAGAATCGAGCAGCTCCGCATCTCTTCCGAGTTCATCGGAGCAGTCATCGGCAAGGGCGGCGAGACCATCCAGAAGATCCAGAAGGAGACAGGCACCGTCATCACTATCACCGAGGAGCCTATCGCCGGCACCAATATGACCGAGGGCGTTGTGGATATCGCTTCCGACAACAAGGAGAATATGCAGAAGGCAATCGACTGGATCAAGGGCATCTGCGCAGTTCCTGAGGTCGGCACCGTATATCACGGAAAGGTCGTTTCCATCCTTGAGTTCGGTGCGTTCGTGGAGATTCTCCCTGGCAAGGAAGGTCTGCTTCACGTTTCCGAAATCGCGTGGACGAAGACTGAGAACGTCGAGGACGTGCTCAAGGTCGGCGACGAGATCGATGTCAAGCTTCTTGAGATCGATGCCAAGACCGGCAAGATGCGTCTTTCAATGCGCGCTCTGACCGAGAAGCCGGAAGGTTACGTAGAGCCTAAGCCTCGCAGCAACGGTCCGCGTCGTGACGGTGACCGCCGTGACGGCAACCGTGGAGGTCACAATGACAGAGGTCCGCGCCGTGACGACCGCAGAGACGGTGACCGCCGTGAGCGTCGTGACGGAGATCGTCGCGAGCACCGTGACGGCGAACGCCGCGACTTCCGCCGTCCGCGTCCACAGGCCAGCGAGGAAGCTCCTGCACAGGACGCTCCTCAGACCGACGAGATCTTCTAGTCGATTCTTCTAACACAATATTATAATTGGACGGCCGCGTCTCGCGCGAGCCGTCCAATTTTTTTCTATCTTTGCGCAGTTATGGAGGAAGATTCAAGATTTATGGCGGAGGCGCTGAAGGAGGCGCAGGCCGCATTCGCGGAGGATGAGGTGCCGGTCGGCGCGGTCATCGTATGCCGCGGGAGAGTCATTGCGCGCGGGCATAATATGAGCGAGACGCTCAATGATCCCACGGCTCACGCGGAGATGATTGCCATCACTTCTGCGACCGAGGCCCTCGGAGGCAAACGGCTCAATGACTGTACTTTATATGTGACTGTGGAGCCTTGCCCGATGTGCGCGGCGGCTCTCGCCTGGGCTCAGATAGGGCGCATCGTCTTTGGCGCCGCCGATCCCAGGCGGGGCTACAACCTCTACACTCCTTCACTCCTTCATCCCAGGACCACAGTCACCTCCGGCGTCCTCGAACCCGACTCCTCCCGCCTAATGACCGACTATTTCAAATCAAAAAGATAAAAACGAGCAAAGCGGTACTTCAACAAAAAAACAGGCCATCGGGCCTGTTTTTTTTGTTGAGGTACCAGGATTCGAACCTGGACTGGGGGAACCAAAATCCCATGTGCTGCCATTACACCATACCTCAATCGCGGCTGCAAATTTAAGAACTGTTTTGCTTTTTGGCAATACGGTATGTGATTTTTGAGTGTCGCACCGTGCGCAGTGGCAAAGCCAGAGAGAAAATGAAACTTTTTCGCCGAAAGTGAAACTTTTTCCGGGCGAAGTTCATATCTTTGAA
>CAVCSJ010000090.1:0-8819 GCA_963604895.1 bacterium | reverse complement strand
ATATATGCTAAACACTCAACAGTATGAAAAGTAAACTGCTTTCGTGCCTGCTGATGCTTATGATAAGCGTTAGCGCAATGGCTCAGCTGATTCCTATTACTGGAACGGTGAGTGATCAGACTGGCCCGGTTATCTCCGCCAGTGTCATTGAGAAAGGCACAACAAATGGTACTGTGACAGACCTCGACGGCCATTTCTCCCTCTCTGTAAAGAAGGGTGCGGTCATCGAGATTTCGTCAGTAGGCTACACCACACAGACGATCACTGTGGGTAATCAGACCAACTTCATCATCACTCTCGAAGAGGACAACGAATTCCTCGACGAAGTGGTTGTAGTAGGTTATGGTACAATGAAGAAGAGCGACCTCTCAGGATCTTCAGTATCCATGAAGGAGTCCGACCTCAAGGGTTCCATCATCACGAACCTTGACCAGTCTCTCCAGGGTCGTGCTGCCGGTGTAACCGCTGTACAGACCTCAGGTGCTCCTGGTTCCTCTTCATCCATCCGCGTCCGCGGTCAGGCTACCGTAAACGCCAACGCTGAACCTCTCTATGTAATAGATGGTGTCATCGTACAGGGCGGCGGTAACTCGGGCGGCGACTTCGGTCTCGGCAGCCTCGGCAACGGTAAGATTTCCACCATCTCGCCTCTCGCCACCATCAACCCTGCCGATATCGTAAGCATGGAAATCCTCAAGGATGCCTCCGCAACCGCCATCTACGGCGCCCAGGGCGCCAACGGTGTTGTGCTCATCACCACCAAGCGCGGTAAGGCAGGCGAGGCCAAGTTCTCATACGACGGTATGTTCGCAGTTTCCCAGCAGACCAGCCGCATCGATATGCTGAACCTCAGGGAATTCGCTACTTATTTCAATGACGGCGTAAATATCGGCGAGTTCACATCCAGCTCCTACTATGCAGATCCTTCTCTGCTCGGAAAGGGTACGAACTGGCAGGATGAAATCTTCCGCACGGCCATCCAGCATCAGCACCAGGTAAGCGCACAGGGCGGTACCGAAAAGGTACAGTACTATGTTTCCGGTTCCTATATGGATCAGGAAGGTACCCTTATCGGTTCCAACTTCGACCGTCTCTCCGTACGCGCCAACCTCGACGCACAGCTCAAGGACTGGTTCAAGCTCGGCGTTAACGCCACATTCGCAAACACCAACGATGACATCAAGCTCGCTGACGGCGGCGAGGGTGTGATTTTCTACTCCCTCTCATCCCTGCCTGACATCCCTGTCTATGACATCGACGGAAACTACTCATCTACAGTACGCGAGGGCTATTCAAGCCCTAACCCTGTAGCTATGGCTATGTACAACTCCTACCTCCTCGAGCGTCAGAAACTCACCGGTAACATCTACGCTGAACTCACTCCTATAAAGCACGTGGTTTACCGTTCTGAACTCGGTTTCGACGTCAGCGCTTCCGATGCCCGTACATACAAGCCGATGGTGGATCTCGGCGGCTGGAAGAATCCGACCAACTCCATGTCCTGGCAGAAGAACAACAGCACATTCTGGCAGCTCAAGAACTACATCACCTACAGCAACGAGTTCGGCAAGCACAGCGTTACCGCTATGCTCGGTCAGGAGTGCTGGGAGTCATCCTGGGATTACCTCAGCGGCAGCAATACAGGACTTCCTTCAGATGAAATCCACAATCTTAAACTCGCTACCAGCACAACACCTACCATCGGTTCCGGTTTCGGTTCATCCGCAATGGCCTCCTTCTTCACCCGTGAGACCTACAACTACGACGACCGCTATCTCCTCACCTACACCTACCGTTATGACGGTTCTTCGAACTTCGGTCCTGATAACCGCTGGGCAGGCTTCCACTCCTTCGCAGGCAGCTGGAAGTTCACCAACGAGAAGTTCCTCTCCTTCCTTAAGGAGAGCCTCGCGATGAACAGTGGTAAGATCCGTATCGGCTGGGGCCAGACAGGTAATGCCAACATCGGTTCAGGCGCCTGGGAGTCCGGTATGTCCAAACTTCCTTCGGCTCTCGGCGACAGCCAGCGTCCTTCCAACATCCCGAACACGGGTATCCACTGGGAGAAACAGGTACAGACCAATATCGGTCTCGACCTCAGCTTCTTCCAGAGCGCAGTGAACCTCACCGTGGATCTCTACAAGAAGGTATCTTCCGATATGCTTATGTCCCTGACCCTCCCTTCATATATGGGTACACAGGGTAACGGATCCTCTTCACTCGCAGCTCCTAAGGGCAACTACGGAACCATCGAGAACAAGGGTATCGAAATCACCCTCGACACTCACCCTATCAACCATACCAACTTCGGCTGGGACAGCAACTTCCAGATTTCCTTCAACCGCAACAAACTCGTTGCCCTCGACGGAACTGCGAACGCTCAGCTCATCGGTTACGGCCAGTGGTCAGATATCGTCAGTGTAACTGAAGTAGGCGAGTCCCTCTACAATTTCTACGGATATCAGGTAGAAGGCGTTTACAAGGACCTCAACGATATCGAGAACTCTCCTAAGGCTGAGAAATATCCTTCCGACGGCGTGTTCAACAGAAATACCACCGTATGGGTGGGTGACGTCAAATTCAAGGATGTCAACGGTGACGGCAAGATTGATGAGAACGATAAGACCAACATCGGCTCACCTCTTCCTAAGTTCACCTTCGGCTGGACCAACAGCTTCCGCTACAAGAACCTCGACCTGAGCATCTTCATCAACGGTTCCTACGGTAACAAGGTCCTCAACTACAATATGATGGGCCAGGGCTACAACGGTCTGGTACATATGAACAGCGCCTGGACGAATCAGCACGCTTCAGTTCTGAATCACGCCCAGCTCGTGGCCATCGACGCCACCAAGACCTATGCAAGCGGCAACTGGTATGATGACATCACCAATGTCAGAGTCGCCAATTCCGACACCAAGATGCCTCGTATCACCACTTCCGACCCTAATGACAACGACCGCCTCAGCGACCGTTACGTGGAGGACGGCAGCTACATCCGTCTGAAGAACATCACTCTGGGTTACACCTTCCCTAAGTCGCTGCTGACCAAACTGAAGATCGAGAACCTCAGAGTCTATGCAAACCTCCAGAACATCTACACTCTCACCAAGTACACAGGTTATGATCCTGAAGTAGGTGCAAGTACCCAGGATTCTACAGGTCTTACCTTCGGTGTGGATAACGGCCGTTACCCTTCACCTCTGACCTGTTCATTCGGTCTCAACATCACATTCTAATTTAGGAGGAACAAACAATGAAAAAGATACTCAAATTCGCTGTTGTGGCAGCTTTGAGCCTCGGCGCAGTTTCCTGCTCCGACTTCCTCAACCGTCCTTCCGAGGACAGCTACACCACCGAGCAGTACTATACCAACGATACCCAGGTGGAGCAGGGTGTAAACTACCTTTATAACTCCCCTTGGTATGACATCATCCGTTTCTACATATACGGGTCCGAGACTATGGCCGGTAACGTATATCAGGGACAGAGCGCATACACCACGCTTACCGTAAACGGAACCGACGGCGACCTGAAGAATATGTCCTATTCGCTCTGGGCAGTGAATTCACATTGCAACACCGTAATCAACAATATTCTTCGTTCTACCGGCTCCGCTTCTCAGGACAAGAAGAACCAGAGCATCGGCGAGGCTCTTTCCTGGAAGGCTATGGCTTACTTCTTCCTCGTGAGAACCTTCGGTGACGTTCCTATTGTTCACGACAATACCGAGTCCATCAAGGCCGGCAATTATAATGATGTTTACAAGGTTCAGAAGGATGACGTTTACGAGTACATCGTGATGACTCTCGAGAAGGCGATGGAACTTCTTCCGAAGAATCCTTACATCGGAGTTTACAACCGTATCGACTACTATGCGGCCGAGGCTCTTCTCGCCAAGGTATATCTTACCCGCGCAGGTGTCAGCGGCAGCCTGAACAACGATTATCTCGCAAAGGCGCGCGACTATGCAAAGGATGTAATCCTCAATTCAGGCAGAAGCCTTACTCCTAATTATTCTGACATCTTCCGTCTTTCTCCTAAGGTATTCCAGCAGACCGGTGAAAATCTCTTCTCCTGGCTTTGGACCTCATCTTCAGGCATCTGGACGGCACAGAACTCCATTCAGAGTGACGTGGGTCTCGTCGGCTTCGGCGATAACGGTGACCTCTGGGGTGACTGGAAGGGCCCTACCGTGGATCTTCAGGCTGCATTCGGCGTTTCCGCTGCAGACGAACCTACAACACGTGAAAATGAGAAGGATACCCGCCGCAAGGCTACAATGATGATGTTCGGCGACCAGTATGACTATTTCTGGACAGACAGAGGCGGCTTCGATTTCTACCGTTTCTTCTATGATTCAGAATACGCCATCAACGGTTCGAACGGTGACTGGGCCTGCGCATCAGGTGCCAACTACTGCAAGCATCTCTATGGAGACAATGCCGACCATAAGGCAGCTCTCGGAGTGGATGCATCCCGTATGTGCTACCAGCTTCCTACCCATATACTCCGTCTCGGAGACATCTATCTGGTATATGCGGAAGCCAGCTTCCTTACAGGCGACAGCGCAACGGCTCTCGAGTATGTGAACAAGATTCGCGAAAGAGCGGGTGCAGACCCTCTCACTTCCGTTACCTATGAGGACATCTGGAAGGAGCGCCGTCTCGAGCTCGCCCTCGAAGGTGACCGCTGGTACGACTATGTGCGCCGTTCATACTATGACGTGAACGCCTGCATCGCCGACCTCAAGGCTCAGAAGCGTTCAGCTTACAACGGCCTTGCTGCCGCCTACAGAAACTATGTGGTATCCTCTACCGGTGAATATGTAGGACCTGGCGCAGCCGCCTGGGACAATTCTGAAATCACCTACAAGGGCGACGAGGAGCTCGTAGATGTAAAGGCTTCGATGTTCACACTTCCTTTCCCTACCGAAGACGTAGTTCTCAACCCTCACGTAGCTTCTGACGCTGAGGCCATCCACGTCGACGTACGCGAAGAATACAGCTATAACTTTTAATCTGAACAGAAATGAAATCTAGAATTATAATAACAGGAACTCTGCTCATTTCGGCCTTTCTGACAGGTGCCTTCGTGTCCTGCGACAGAATCGACTATCCGGACCGCTTCGTGCAGACGGACGGTGTCCCTACGATTTCCTTCGTAAGGCCTGCAGACAGTGATGTAGCCATCACTCAGGCAAGTCTGGAACAGGTCGTATGCGTCGTCGGCGACAACCTCACAAGTGTGCACGATGTCTATTTCAACGACCAGCAGGCTATCCTGAACACCAGCTTTATGACCGGCAACACTCTTATCGTTGCCGTGCCTAAGAGTCTTCCGACCGTAACTACGGACAAACTCTATCTCATCACCAAGGACAGCACCGTGGTGGATTACGACTTCAAGGTTCTTCTCCCGTCACCTAAGGTGTCTTCGATGTCTTTCGAGTGGGCTGAACCTGGCGAGACCGTCACCATCAAGGGTAACTATTTCGCCGAGCCTATGACTGTTTCATTCCAGGGCGCGGATGCCACACAGATTTCGAACCTCACCATCGATTCATTCGACGTGGTCGTTCCTGAAGGCGCTCAGCCTGGCAAGATCAAGGTTACCACAGCTTCCGGTACTGCACAGTCCCTCTTCGAATACAAGGACAGCCGCAATATGCTCTTCTCCTTCGACGATGCCCGCGGAAACCACGGCTGGCACAGCCAGACCATCAAGAGCGATGAGAACTCTATAAACGGAAACTATCTCCAGCTCTATGATTCAAGCGTAACATTCTCCGCCGATGGCGGTGACTGGCAGGATACAGGCTATCACTTCGAGTACTGGCCGGGCAACTGGAATACTCCTGAGACCTACGACGATCCTGACGGCATCGACCTTCGCAAGGTTGTGGATTTCACCAACTTCGCCAATATGGCCCTCAAGTTCGAAATGCGCATCCCTGCAGAGCATCCTTGGACAGGATGTCCAATGCAGATCTACTTCTCAAGCCTGAGTATGTGTACTCTCGGCGCTGCCAACAATACCTACTTCCACGATGATGCCATCTCCCTCCCTCGCGTACTGTACAGACCTTGGCAGGAAACCGGCTCATTCGATACAGGCGGCAAGTGGATTACAGTTTCGTTCCCTATCGCAACGGACTTCATCTACTACTATGACGGCAGCAAGGCTTCCGGAACTCTTTCCGCAGATTCATTCTCCGGTTTCGAAATCTTTATGTACGGAGGTACTTCTTCAGAGGGTACACCTTGTACACCTATGATTCAGATCGACAACATCCGCGTGGTGCCTTGCAAATAGTATAAGGAGGACAGAATATGAAAAAGATATTTAGATATTCAGCTCTTGCAGCCCTTCTCGTTTCTTTCGCAGCTTTCACAGGCTGTAAACAGGAGGCTCTTGACACCGATCAGTACGGCGACGGCGTGAAATTCTCCGCTTTCGCTCCGAATCCGGTAATGCGTGGCGGTGAGCTCCGCATTCTCGGAAGCAATCTCCAGGACGTCAAGGAAATCCGTTTCCAGGGCGGTTCTTCAGTGACCGACTACACTGTGGTAACTTCCGGAAGACAGGCCGAAATCCGTCTCACAGTTCCTCTCGAGGGACCTCAGCCGGGTAAGATCTCCATCGTCGACAGAGACGGCGTGGAGTACAGCTCCCTTTCCGAGCTTACTTTCACCGAGTCCATCGAGATCGACTCCTTCTCTCCTGCGGAGGTTCTCTCAGGAGACGTCATTACCCTTCAGGGAGAGTATCTTAACATCGTGAAAGAGGTCGTTTTCGAAGGCGGTGCCTATGTCACTGAATTCGAGTCCCAGTCCCGTCACGAAATTAAGGTTAAAGTTCCTGCAAATGCAGTCAGCGGCTTCTTCCGCGTGGCTGATGTGAATGAACTTGAGGATCAGAATACGATTCCTAACACCGTCTATTCTCCGACAGAACTCAAAGTCGGCGACCCTACGGTCAAGTTCACGAACCGTGGACCTTACAAGCTCGGCGACAGCATCGTCATCGACGGTGAGCACCTGGATATGATAGCGACCATCAATCTCGAAGGCGCATCCGCAGTCGACTTTACAGTCAATGAAGCTGCGACTCAGATTGAAATTAAGCTCCCTGCCACCGCTACCGACGGCGACCTCGTTCTCTATTCGTTCGAGGGCAAGGAATTCGTCGCAGGTGAAATCGAGACCGTATCCGTTGCGGATCTCGCCATCAAGTCTCTCGCTGAGGACGGCCGTTACAAGGCCGGCGCTGAAGTCGAGATCAGCGGTTCCGACCTGGATCTCGTAAGCAATCTCGCTTTCGTAAACGCCGAGACATCCTTCGCCTACAAGGACGGCAAGATCTACGCGACCATCCCTGCAGCTGCGAAGGACGGTGCCATTACCGTTACCCTCGAGTCCGGCAAACAGTCCCAGACTCCTGAAATCGAGGTCGTAAAGCCTGTCATCACTTCCCTCAGCGCAACGGAGGCCGTAGCAGGAAAGACCGAACTCGAAATCTACGGTACTGACCTCGACCTCGCCACAGTAGTGAAGATCGGCAATGAGACCGAGACCTTCATCGAGTGCGCATACGAGGTCAAGGACAACGGCACCCTCAAGGTAAAGGTTGCAGACCAGGCTTATACAGGTCCGTTCACGGTAGTTGCCGAGAACGGTTATGAGACCGTATCCGGGGACGTTACCGTTACCTATGACAACGCGGTTTCCATCAAGTTCACCAAACCGTCATTCAGTATGGGCCGCGACATCTCCATCGAGGGAAGCAACCTGCAGAACATCGAGACCATTTCCATCAAGGGCAAGAAGGTCACCAGCTTCACATCCCGCGGCAACGAGGCTATGTCATTCGGCATTCCTGACGGCGTAGGTCCTGGCGTTTACCGCCTCGTACTCGGCCTCGTGGACGGCACTGAGCTTACCTGGCCTGTTCCGTTCGAGATTACAGCTCCTTACACTGAGACCTATATCTGGGAAGGCAGCGAGGATCTCGCAGGATGGGGCAACTCTCCATACCTCGGAACTCCTAACGCATTCCAGGATGCAGGCATAGCAGAGGGTGACGTCATCAGAGTTTACTTCACCGCATACAACGACTGGTGGCAGTTCAAGACCTATGCAGGTCACTGGGGCAATCCGTTCACCTTCGCCGAGATCGGCGGCGCCGATACCATCAGCCCTAACAACTTCGATGCTTCCGCAGGATACTTCGCATTCAACGTAACCGCTGACATCCTCTCTCAGCTCACCGATCAGGATACCGGCTGGGGCGGCGCATTCCAGTGCCAGGGTGAAGGCGTCATCATCACGGGCGTAAGTCTCATCCACTACGGTGCCACCGAGAAGGTCGTATGGGAAGGCTCCGAGTATACAGGTGAGAATTATAACAATAACCTGTGCCTCGGTACCGAGGACGACTGGGTTAACGCAGGTCTCGAGGACGGCTGCGAAGTAAGGCTTTACTTCACCGCAGAGTCCGAGACTGACTGGCAGATCCAGGTATTCGACGGCCACTGGAACGCTCTCAACGCTCTGAACCTTGCCGGCGCAGCGCCGAACCAGTTCAACGCAGAGAACTCTCCTGAGGCATTCTCCAAGGGCTACGTAAGCTTCAAGGCTACAGGCGACGTTTATACAGCTCTCACTACAAAGGCATACTGGGGAAATGCCATTATCCTTCAGGGTAAGGGCATCACCTTCACAAAGATTACCTTTATGTAATAATTCCGTCCCGGCGGTGGCTGACCCTGCCGCCGGGAGCCAAAGTCAACAGTATTAAAAGATGATGAACTTCAGAAG
>CAVCSJ010000089.1:0-8821 GCA_963604895.1 bacterium | reverse complement strand
CGCCTACAGATCCACGGAGAAGATGGCGCCGAAGTAGTTGCGGGACGGCAGAGCATTCTGGAAACTGCTGAACGGAGCCCAGAGCGAACCGCCGTTGTAGGACCAGGTCACGCCGATATGGCTTTCGTACGGCATCCAGGCCATATTCCCGACTCTCACGGTGAGGTCCGCGCCAACGCTGTAAAGCGTTCCCTGAGCCGGCGATACGTTTTGGTAGCAGCCGCTGTAGACGCCCAGATCCCCGTGCAATGCGAAATCCAGACTCTTGATATATGCCACCGGTCCGAGCCCGGCCCAGTCCAGAGGGATACTGCCGAGGGAATAATCCACCGTGAATTTTTTCTGGGAACTGTAGCGGTTCATCAGATACCGCTGCATCTGCGAATCGGTAAAGCCCCTCGGTGTAGTCGTCAGATAAGCCTCCTTCGCCAGGGGGTTGTCGCCTAACTGCTTCTGTATGACTGTGGTAAGCTTGACGCTCTGCTGCTTCAGAATGCCCGGGACATAGCCGTAAATGTAGGTGAAGGCCGTCGGGGTGAAAAGGTCCGTGAGGCCCGGGCGGAAGCTGATTCCGCCTTCGATTCCGATGCCCAGGCGCGGATAGATGGCGCTCGAAGCCTTAGGTCTCATCGTATAGGCGCGAACGCTTGCCGACGCGTGGCTTACGAATTTCTTCTCCCCGGTTTCGATGCCCTGCAGACGTCTGGTATAGCCCTCGGTTTCCCCGAAGACCATCACCCTCTTGAAGCGCGAGAGCGATTTATCGAGAATGTCGTTGGTCAGGCTGATGCTGGCCTGAGGGATGACTCCGCGGTACCATCCGCCGCTGGAGAAGTCCAATGGCACATAGACTTTCACTTTTCCGTTCACTGAAGGGCGGGAAAGCGTGCGTGACGAGAGCGAGGTGCTGACTCCGAGAATCTTCTGCTGATTGTAGAGGTAGATGTCGCGGTCGTTGACGTCTATGGAAGCTTCGATAGCAGGATAAAGTCCTGTGTATGTGACGCTTGTATGGAAGGTGTTCCGGAAATCCGAGCCCGTGTCCGACTTCAGGCTATAGCCTGCAAGCCCGTAAAATGTCCCGAGTGTGTTCTGGAAGAGCACGCTCGCTCCGGGCGAAGCCGTCTCGTAGACTTCGTCGTAGCTCGCTTCCAGGATGCTGTCGTAGCTGAAGCCCAGCGGCACCCAGGAGTGTATTCTGAAGGCGTTGAGGACCTTATGGTAGCGTTTCGCTTCGCTTATCTCCATCTCCGCACCGTCCGTTTTCTTTCCGGCCGCTCCGCGTCCAATCCCTTCCCGCTTCTCCGCCGCCAGTGTTCGTTCCTGCTCGGAAAGTTTCTCCGCGATGACGTCCAGGTGCCGCGTTCCGGCCCAGTCGCTCACTTCCTGCGCATAGTCCTGCGCAGCGGTGTAAATCATCCTTCCGTCCACAGCCTGTTGTGTGAAGGCCATCCTTCCGTCAGGCAGCTGCACGAAATCGGCGGCTCCGTAAGGAGTTGAGCTTCGGCGCATTACCCGTCCGTCGGCGTTCAGGCTGTAGAGCTCGTTCACGCCGCTGTGGTCGCTGACGAAAAGCAGCTCCGTGCCGTCCTGCGAGCTTTGCAACTGTTTGATCTTAACCGGACTTACGTCCAATACCGCCCTGAATCCACCTTCCACGTCGTATATTCCGTAACCCTCCGGGTTGACCGCGCTGGCATAGAGTCGGCCGTTCATCCAGCCGCATTCCACAATCTGCATTGCATCCGGAGCCGCATAGCGGGCAAGCACTCTGCCGTCATCGGCAGACAGCAGCACCGCTGCCGAGCCGCCGCGCAGCGGGTACTCCGTGACAGCGAGCCGGCCTTGGCCGTCCGGGGCCGGGTTATAATACCGCCCGCTATGGGTCAGGCTGTGCTTGCCTCGGCCTGTGCGGCCGACAGCCGCGGAGGTGCGGGCAGGATTGGACGCGTCAGCGGCCGCCTGAATTCCTTCGAGCTCGATGTAGCGGATCAGCGAAGTTTCCTGCAGGCCCCAGCGCTCGTCGGGGACGGTTTCGCTCCACCACAGCCGCCCGCTCGAGGCGTCGTAACGCAGCGCGCTCGTGCTGGCCGCGAAGGCTCCGAGGCTCTCTTCGCTGCCGTCCTCTCCGATGGCCACGAGCGTTCTCGGTTCGTACAGTCCCACCCTCACGGCGTAGATTCTGTCGCCCGCGAGGGTACTTCCGGAGTATTTCACGTATTGTTTCGAAGGCTCGGTAAGTGTCTGAGTCTCAATGAACGGAGCTCTCGCCTCGCGTTCCTGCTCCCAGATTTCTCCGAAGCCCTCGGCCACTTCCATCCAAGCCTTGCGGAACTTCATCCCGCTCACGCCCTTCACGGTCTTCTGGAGATTGAACATCGGCAGCGCGAACCTGCGGTCCGCTATCCTCGAATAGAATTGTCTCGTGAAATCCGGCGCGTCGTAGAAATACCTCATTCCCGCGACCGTCATATATCCAACCTTGTAATAATCAGGCGTATACTTGTTTACAGAACCATACCTCCAGCGGTAGTAATTCCGGTAGTCTCCGCTGGCGAAACTCACCCTCATATATTCCAGAAAATCCGCCGTCCGGCCGCGTCCCGCCGCCGTCAGCGCGGTTTCGGCGACCACTGCGTCGCCCTCCAGCAGCACCGGGCCGCCATACAGCGCAGATGCCACTCCTTCACTAAGCTGTCCAGTCAGCCATCCCAGCGGCCTGAAAATTCCCGTGCGACCCAGCTGCATCTGCGCTACGTGGCGCCCCTCGTGGATGGCAAGCTCCGTCTCGTTAAGCAGCGCCCCCGTCTCGTAAGCGTCAGGCACAGTGTACAGCTCCATCCTTCTCGGTGTCCACGACACCAGCCCGTTGTTGTCGGCGAGAAAGGCCTCCAGTACCACCGGCATCCGCCTGCGGTACCGGCAGTTAGGTGTAAAGCCGATGCTCTGCCCGATCGGCTCCCGCCACAGTTCGAGCTGCGTGGCGAAGCCTTTTGCGAGCGAGTCGAGACCTTCGGGGTAGATGATCTTGAAATTCGGCGTGCTGACCTGCCACCACTTCACTCCGGCAGGATTGTCTCCCGATGTATATACTTGAGCATCAAGGCTTAGCGTCGCTACCAGAAGGAGCGCCGCAGCCGAAAGGATTTTTCCAAATTTAGTCATATGGCAAATTTAGGAACTTTTTCAGGAGTTACTTATAGCTTCAGGGGATTTTCGATAGAGAACTCAGGTAAGCAAATATTTGCTATATTCGCAGAAAGATTCATAAACAATGAAGACAACCAGATTCCTGACCCTTGCGGCGGTTCTTCTTCTGCTCTGCAGCTGCGGTTCCCGCAATCAGAAAGCCGCTGAAGTCCAGACCCGCAGTTTTCCTACTGTCCAGGCCCCGTCCCTTTATGACGGAGACGATGAACGCGTCGCCTGGTTCCAGATGCATTATTGGGACAACTTCCTTTCCACCAAGGAGATATGGCCGAGCGCCGACTCCACGGTGGTGAACGGCGTTCCGGTCGACAAGTTCGAGGAAGCTTTCGCATCCTTCGTCTATCTCACCGAGATGACCGATGTCAGGGATGGACAGAAGGCGATAGACAATCTTTTCACCCGTACCGAGGCTTATCAGAAAGCCGACACCGCCTCCACGGTCTTCGCCAAGATGGCCGAGGTTGCGGAGAAATACTACTATGATCCGAATTCCCCATACCGCAACGAGGATCTGTATCTGTCTTATGTAAAGCGTCTTGCGGCTTCAGATCTGACTCCTGATTCCCGCCGCAGGTCCCTGGAGTTCGACGTTCGTCTGTGCTCCCTGAACCCGATTGGGAGCCCGGCGGCAGATTTCCGTTTCACTGACATCAGGGGCCGCTCCAGCCGTCTCTATGACATCAGGGCCGAGCACACTCTGCTGTTCTTCTCGAACCCGGGCTGCGAGGCGTGCAAGGAGATAATCGAGTCCCTGAACGCTTCGGAAAAGGTCGCCCGGCTGCTCTCCGAGGGCAAGCTGGCGGTAGTGAACATCTATATCGACGAGGATCTGGATGCCTGGCGTTCATACCAGGATTTTTATCCTGAAAGCTGGCACAACGGCTACGACCAGGATTACAAGGTGCGTAACGACCTGCTGTACAGCGTCCGCGCGATTCCGTCCCTGTATATGCTTGACTCACAGAAGCGCGTCCTTATGAAAGACGCCACGCCTGAAAATATCTTCGCATTCATTGACAATCTGAATTGATATTCCTATATTTGAAGACTCGAGCCGCTGTGGCCCGAATCAACGAATAACAGGAATAACTCTATGAAGATAACACAGGAAACCTGGGGCAAGACTCCGGACGGCAAGGTCGTAATCAAGTACACCATAACCAATTCAAAGGGGGCAAGCGTCACCCTGAGTTCTCTCGGCGCCTGCATAGTTTCAGCCATAGTGCCTGACCGGGAAGGCAAGCTCGCAGACGTGGTCCTCGGCTACGAAGATCCGCTCAGCTACATAGGCGACGGCCCGTGCTTAGGCAAATGCCCTGGAAGATTTGCGAACCGCATCGCTCTCGGTCATTTCACTCTCGACGGAAAGGAATACACTCTGCCGATCAATAACGGCCCGAATCACCTTCACGGCGGCCCGGAGGGCTTTCAGAACCGTGTTTGGGAGAGCCGAGTGAACGGCGATGCCGTAGAGTTTCTCTATTATTCCGAGGACGGCGAACAGGGCTATCCGGGCGCTCTGAAGACCGTGGCCCGCTACGAGTGGAGCGAAGAGTGCGAACTGAGGCTGAGCTTCACCGCCGAGTGCGACGCTCCGACCATCGTGAACCTGACGAACCACGCCTATTTCAATCTCGACGGCGAGGGCAGCGGAAGCGTTCTCGACCATATGCTCCGACTCAACGCGTCCGAGTATCTTCCTACCACTGACTCACTTATCCCGCTCGGAGAGTCCGAGAGCGTCGCAGGAACGCCGATGGATTTCGTTGTCGCCAAGCCGCTCGGCCGCGACATCAGGGCGGACTTCCCGGCGCTGAACTACGGCAAAGGCTACGACAACTGCTATGTAATCGACGGGGCCGAGCCCGGCCAATTGCAGACTGCCGCTGTGCTCTGGTCTGAGAAGAGCGGCCGCGTTCTCGAGGTGACCACGACTCAGCCGGGTGTGCAGGTCTACACCGGAAACTGGCTCGAGGGCTGTCCGCAGGGCAAGAACGGCCATACCTACCACGATTATGACGGCGTAGCCATCGAGTGCCAGCACTATCCTGACTCTCCGAATCACCCTGACTATCCTACCACCGTTTTGCGTCCGGGCGAAGTGTTCGAGGAGGCTATCATCTTTGCATTCAAGACTTTAGAATAATAACCTATGCAGCAATATCTGGATCTTCTGAGGCATATCCGCCGCGACGGAGTCATCAAGTCTGACCGCACCGGAGTCGGGACGCAGAGCGTCTTCGGCTACCAGATGCGTTTCGACCTCTCGAAGGGCTTCCCGCTTCTCACAACAAAGAAAGTCCATCTCAAATCCATCATCTACGAGCTTCTGTGGTTCATTTCCGGAGATACTAACATCAAGTACCTCAAGGACCACGGCGTGAGCATCTGGGACGAGTGGGCCGATGAGAACGGAGACCTCGGACCCGTCTACGGTCACCAGTGGCGGAGCTGGCCGGCTCCGGACGGGGGCAGCATCGACCAGCTCTCGCAGGTCATAGACCTCATCAAGAATCATCCCGACTCTCGCAGGATGCTCGTCTGCGCGTGGAATCCGGGCGAGGTCGATGCGATGGCGCTGCCGCCGTGCCACTGTCTCTTCCAGTTTTATGTGGCAGGAGGCAAGCTCTCCTGCCAATTGTACCAGCGTAGCGCGGACACTTTCCTCGGTGTTCCGTTCAATATCGCCTCCTACGCCCTTCTGACGATGATGATTGCCCAGTGCTGCGGTCTGGAGCCGGGTGAGTTCGTGCATACTACGGGCGATACGCATATCTATCTGAACCATTTCGAGCAGGTGGATCTGCAGCTTTCCCGCGAGCCGAGAGCTCTGCCGAGGATGGTGCTGAATCCTGATGTGAAGAGTGTGTTCGATTTCAGATATGAGGATTTCACCCTTGAGGGCTATGATCCTTGGCCGGCCATAAAGGCTCCGGTAGCGGTCTGAGAATAAGTGAGTTATATGGAAAAGTGTCTGATAGTGGCCATTGGCCTGAAGAATGAGATAGGAGTGCGTGGAGGACTGCCCTGGCATATAAAGGGTGATCTTCAGTTTTTCAAGGCGACCACGCACGGCTATCCTGTGATTATGGGCCGCACCACTTATTTCTCCATTCCGAAGCCTCCGCTTCCGGGCCGCAAGAACATCGTGCTCACTTCGGCTGCGGATCCGATTCCAGGGGCCTGCTGTGTCAGGAATTTTGAACAGGCTTATGCCGCGGCGGAGTCCGAAGGGGCCGAAAAGTGCTTCATTATGGGCGGTGCGTCTGTCTACAAAGCCGCTGTCAACGAGATGGATACACTCTATATCACTCTCGTGGAAACCATTGTCCCCGAGGCGGATGCGTTCTTTCCTAAAATAGACCCGCAGATTTTTTACACAGAATCCGTTTCTCCGCTTCAGCACGACGATGCCAGCGGACTGGATTACAGATTCGTTGTATATAAGAAACGTTAATAAGTTAGAATTATGAAAAGATTCCTACTGACCACATTGGCGCTATGCGCCGCCCTTACATTGGGCGCAGCCCCGAAAAATTATACGGTGGCGTCGCCTGACGGCCGTCTGAAAGCGACGGTGGAGCTTGGCGAGCAGATTTCCTATACTCTGGAGGCTGACGGCGTGCAGCTGATTGCGCCTTCGCAGATTTCTATGACGCTGTCTGACGGCAAGGTTTACGGCGGAGCGGCGAAGCTTCGCAAAGTCAGCCGCACTTCGGTGGACCAGACCTACGCCGCCGCTGTCTACAAACGTTCGCAGGTTCGCGACAACTATAATGAGATGACGCTGAATTTCAGGGACTTCCGTCTCGTCTGGCGAGCTTATGACGAGGGCGTGGCCTATCGTTTCATCTCGAATTCCAAGAAGGATTTCCGCGTGAAGGCTGAGCAGGCCGAGTTCCGCTTCCCGGAGGATTGGACGATGTTCGCTCCGTACTCTAACGGCGGCACAGGCAGTTTCGAGGCTCAGTTCGACAATTCCTTCGAGTCTCAGTATCAGCACGCTCCGCTTTCCGAGTTCCACCAGGGATGCCTTGCGATTCTGCCTTTAATGGTCGAGGCTCCGCAGGGGATGAAGGTGGTGATCGCCGAGGCTGATCTGCTGGATTATCCCGGAATGTATCTGAACAATGCCGACGCTTCCTCTACGCTGCACGGCGTCTGGGCTCCTTATCCTGCCGAGACGAAGCAGGGAGGACACAATATGCTTCAGGGAATGGTTACCAAGCGTGCGGACTATCTGGCTGAGTGTCAGGCAGGTGAGGCTTTCCCTTGGAGGGTTCTCGGCGTTTCCCGCAAGGACTGCGAGCTGACGGCTTCCGACCTTGTTTACAATCTCGCGACGCCGTCTGACGCTTCCGCCGACTGGAGCTGGGTGCGCCCCGGAAAGGTGGCCTGGGACTGGTGGAATGCCTGGAATATTGACGGAGTGGATTTCGCTTCGGGAATCAACAACGACACTTATAAGTATTATATCGACTTCGCTTCCAGCAAGGGTATCGAGTATGTTATCCTGGACGAGGGCTGGGCTGTGAACCTGCAGGCTGACCTGATGCAGGTGGTACCTGAGATCGATCTTCCTATGCTCTGCAAGTATGCCGCTTCGAAGAATGTGGGCCTGATTCTCTGGGCCGGCTATTATGCTCTGAACCGCGATATCGAGGGTCTCTGCAAGCATTATTCCGAGATGGGCATCAAGGGTTTCAAGGTGGACTTTATGAACCGCGACGACCAGGAGATGGTTCAGTTCTATGTGAAGACTGCCCAGATTGCGGCGAAGTATGGTCTTATGATTGACTATCACGGGGCTTACAAGCCGACGGGCCTTCAGAGGACTTATCCTAACGTGATCAATTTCGAGGGTGTGTTCGGTCTGGAGCAGATGAAGTGGTCGCCTAAGTCCACAGATCAGGTAACTTACGATGTTACAATTCCTTACATCAGAATGTACTCGGGCCCTATGGATTATACTCAGGGCGCTATGCGCAATGCCACACGCTCGAATTATGCTCCGTTCAACGATGAGCCTATGAGTCAGGGTACGCGTTGCCGTCAGCTGGCGGAGTATGTGATTTTCGATGCTCCGTTCACGATGCTCTGCGATACTCCTTCGGCTTATATGCGCGAGGGCGTATGTACGGATTTCATCGCTGCGATTCCTACCGTTTGGGATGAGACTCTCGGTCTGGACGGCAAGGTCGGAAAGTATGTTGCTATGGCCCGCCGCAGCGGGGAGACCTGGTACGTGGGCGCTATGACTGACTGGAGTGCGCGCGATATCACTCTGGATCTTTCTTTCCTGCCGGAGGGCAATTATACCGTCACTCTCTACAAGGACGGCGTGAATGCCGACCGCATCGCGAGGGACTTCGCCGTGAAGACCTTCACTCTCGACGCTTCCCGCACCCTCACCGTGCATATGGCCCCGGGCGGTGGCTTCGCCGCCAAGCTCGAGAAGAAGTAATCTCCCGTTGCCGAACAACGAAAAAAGGATGACCGATCGGCCATCCTTTTTTCGTTGTTCAGTTCAGCTTGTAGCGGGAGTGGGGCATGATCCCACGACCTCCGGATTATGAATCCGACGCTCTAACCAGCTGAGCTACCCCGCCAT
>CAVCSJ010000088.1:0-8890 GCA_963604895.1 bacterium | reverse complement strand
TTTACAAGCCGTTCATCATCCGCAAGCTCATCGAGCGCGGCATCGTGAAGACCGTAAAGTCCGCGAAGAAGATCGTCGACCGCAAGGATCCGGTCATCTGGGATATCCTTGAGAATGTGATGAAGGGTCATCCGGTTCTTCTCAACCGTGCACCTACCCTTCACAGACTCGGTATCCAGGCCTTCCAGCCTCGAATGATCGAAGGAAAGGCTATCCAGCTGCACCCTCTCGCATGTACGGCCTTCAACGCCGACTTCGACGGTGACCAGATGGCCGTCCATCTCCCGCTCGGCAACGCCGCCATTATGGAGGCTCAGCTTCTTATGCTCGGTTCCCAGAACATTCTGAACCCGGCCAACGGAGCTCCTATCACCGTGCCTTCACAGGATATGGTGCTCGGTCTCTATTACATCACCAAGGTAAGACCTGACGCCAAGGGTACGGGACTTAAGTTCTACGGCCCTGAGGAGGTCATCATCGCATACGATGAGAAGGTTATCGATATGCACGCCCTCATCTCCGTGAAACTCCCTGTCGATAAGCAGGACCCTTCCAAGGGTACTCAGATGGTGGAGACCACAGCGGGCCGCATCATCGTGAACCAGTATGTCCCTGAGGAAGTTCCTTACGTGAACAAGGTCCTCGGAAAGAAGGCCCTGCGTTCCATCATCACCGACGTCATCAAGAATACCGGTGTGACACGTACCGCCAAATTCCTCGACGACATCAAGAACCTCGGTTATGACCAGGCGTTCCGTGCCGGTATCTCCTTCAACCTCGGAGACGTCCTTATCCCTGAAGAGAAGACCACTCTCATCGACGAGGGTTACGCCAAGGTTGAGGAAATCAAGGGCAACTACGCTATGGGTTTCATCACGAACAACGAGCGTTACAACAAGGTCATCGACCTCTGGACATCCATCGACAACAAGCTGACCGGCATCGTCGAGAAGCAGATTTCCGCTGACCAGCAGGGCTTCAACCCTGTATATATGATGCTTGATTCCGGAGCCCGCGGTTCCACACAGCAGATCAAGCAGCTCTGCGGTATGCGAGGCCTTATGGCCAAGCCGCAGAAGTCCGGCGCCTCCGGAGCTGAAATCATCGAGAACCCTATCGTATCCAACCTTAAGGAGGGTATGTCAGTGCTCGAGTACTTCATCTCCACCCACGGTGCCCGTAAGGGTCTGGCCGATACCGCCCTCAAGACCGCTGATGCAGGTTACCTCACCAGACGTCTCGTGGACGTATCGCACGACGTCATCATCACCGAGCAGGACTGCGGAACACTCCGCGGACTTATCGCCACGGCCATCAAGAACAAGGACGAAATCGTCGAGTCCCTCGGCGAGCGCATCCTCGGCCGCACGACCGTCCACGACATCTTCAACCCTCTTACCGGCGAGCTCATCCTCGCTGCGGGTTCAGAGATCAAGGACAAGGACGCCGAGCTCATCAACTCCCTGCCTATCGAGCAGGTTGAAATCCGTTCGGTGCTCACCTGCGAGAGCCGCAAGGGTGTCTGCGCCAAGTGCTACGGCCGCAACCTCGCCACCAGCAGAATGGTCGAGAAGGGTGAAGTGGTCGGCGTAATCGCCGCCCAATCCATCGGTGAGCCTGGTACCCAGCTTACCCTGCGTACCTTCCACGTCGGCGGTACCGCTTCCAGCACCGCAGCCGATTCATCCATCGAGAGCAAATACGACGGACGCCTCAAGTTCGAGGAACTCCGTACCATCGAGAGAATCAACGACAACGGTGAGTCCGAGACCGTGGTAGTCAGCCGTATGACCGAACTCCGCATCATCGACGAGAACACCGGAATCACCTTCTCCCAGTACGATGTCCCTTACGGATCAGTTCTCTACAAGAACGACGGCGACCTCGTCAGGAAGGGTGACCGCATCTGCGAATGGGATGCATATAACGCCATCACCATCGTCGAGACAGCCGGTAAGGTTCACTTCGAGAATATGATCGATGGCGCGACATTCCGCGAGGAAGTTGCCGACGAATACTCCATCAACCGTGACAAGGTCATCATCGAGTCCCGTGACAAGACGAAGAACCCTACGATGAACATCCTAGACGCCAACGGCGTCAGCCTCCGTCAGTATAACCTCCCTGTAGGTGCTCACGTAATGGCTGTCGACGGCAACGACGTCAAGGTCGGCGACGTGATCATCAAGATCCCTCGCGCCATCGGCAAGTCTTCGGATATCACCGGAGGTCTTCCTCGAGTTACCGAACTCTTCGAGGCCCGTAACCCTTCAAGCCCTGCCATCCTTTCCGAAATCAACGGTGAGGTCATTATGGGCAAGGTCAAGAGAGGAAACCGCGAGATCTTCGTCAAGAACAAGTCCGGTGTCGAGAAGAGCTATCTCGTACCTCTTACCAAGCAGATTCTCGTCCAGGAGAACGACTACGTGAAAGCCGGCACACGTCTTTCCGACGGTGGTATTTCTCCTACCGACATCCTCAATATCCTCGGTCCTGTAAAGGCTCAGGAGTACATTGTGAATGAGGTTCAGGCCGTATACCGTCTGCAGGGTGTGAAGATCAACGACAAGCACTTCGAGATCATCGTACGTCAGATGATGCGCAAGGTGGAGATCACCAATCCTGGCGACACTGAATTCCTCCCTGAGGAGCTTGTGGACAAGTGGGCGTTCATGGATGCGAACGACAATATCTACGGCAAGTACTACATTCTGGATCCGGGCGATTCGGAGAAGTACCTCGCAGGCGATATCATCGATGCAAGAGATATGCGCAACGAGAACGAATCCCTCAGCCGTCACGGAAAGCAGATGATGGCGACCCGCGAGGCCAAGCCTGCTACAGCCAAGCTCGTCCTTCAGGGTATCACCCGCGCCGCTCTCCGCACGAACAGCTTCATCTCCGCCGCTTCCTTCCAGGAGACCACCAAGGTGCTCAGCGAGGCAGCCATCCGCGCAAGGGTCGACAACCTCGAGGGTCTGAAGGAGAACGTCATCTGCGGACATCTGATTCCTGCAGGTACAGGTCTCCAGGACTACCAGGACATCATCGTCGGCCGCAAGGACGAGATGGTTCAGGACCTCAACGAACTTTAGAAGTCATTCTAAACTCTTAATACAGAATTGGCCGGCTGTGAGCTCACAGCCGGCCAATTCCATATTATACTTCCGCGCGTCCTTACGTCGTTACCGGAGGACGAGCGTGACGGGGCAGTGGTCGGAGCCGAAGACGTCGCACAGAATGTCTGTCGAGAGCACGCGCGGGCGGAGCTGCTCAGAAACCAGGAAGTAGTCGATGCGCCAGCCTGCGTTCCTCTCGCGGGCATTCATTCTGTATGACCACCAGGAGTATTTCACCTCCTCGGGATGCTGGAAACGCCAGGTGTCGGCGAAACCGGCGGCGAGAAGCTGAGTCATCTTGCCGCGCTCCTCGTCTGTGAATCCGGCGTTCATATGGTTCGTCGAAGGATTCTTGAGGTCAATCTCCTCGTGCGCTACATTCATATCTCCGCAGACCACCACGCCCTTGCGCGCGGCCAGCCCCAGAAGATACTCTCTGAACGCATCCTCCCAGGTCATCCTGTAGTCCAGGCGCTTCAGACCGTCCTGAGAATTGGGAACATAGACATTCACCAGATAGAAATCCCCCATCTCGAGAGTGATTACGCGCCCCTCGTGGTCGTGCTCGGGTATACCGATGCCGTAGGAAACTGAAAGGGGAGTGCGGCGCGTATAGACCGCCGTTCCGCTGTAGCCCTTCTTTTCCGCATAATTCCAATAGGACTGATATCCAAGGAATTCCAGGTCTATCTGCCCCTCCTGGAGCTTGGTCTCCTGGAGGCACACGAAATCGGCGTCAAACGACTCGAAAATCTCCGCGAAACCCTTGCCGCAGACAGCCCTCAAGCCGTTCACATTCCAGCTGACGAACTTTATTCCATCGTCCATTCGGCACCGTCCTTAGTGTCTTTGACCTTGATTCCGAGAGCGGCCAGATCGTCGCGGATCTTGTCCGAAGTCGCCCAGTCGCGAGCCTCCTTGGCCGCCGCGCGGGACTCCAGGACCATCTTCATAAGCCCGTCAATAGTCTTGCCGGCCTTGCCGCTGTCGCCGTCGTCCTTGAGCGCGAGCACTCCGAAGACAATGTCGTCGAAGAGCCTCAGAAGGGCCTGCAGGTCATCTTTGCCGAGTTTTGCCTTGCCTTCCTTCGCTGTGTTCACGAGACGCACCGCATCGAAAAGGAATGACAGCGCGGTAGGAGTGTTCAGATCGTCGCACAGAGCGTCGTACACTCCGTCCACAATCTTGCGCACCTCCGGACTTCCGACAGTGCAGCTGTCCGGAGCCACGTCGGTAATGTACTCGCCATAGACCAAAGCATTGGCCGGATGGCCCTCGTCACCCTTTACAGGAGACTCCACGCCGGCTGCGGCCGCCATTGACCGAAGGTCCTTCGCACCTTGGAGAATACGCTTGAGACCCTTCTCGGCTGCCTGCAGAGCCTCGTTCGAGAAGTCGAGCGTGCCGCGGTAGTGCGCCTGGAGAATGAAGAAGCGGACGGTCATCGGGCTGTACGCCTGCGCGAGCTTCGGGTGGTCGCCGCTGAAAAGCTGCGGCAGAGTGATGAAGTTGCCGAGCGACTTGCCCATCTTCTGTCCGTCGATGGTGATCATATTGTTATGCACCCAGTAGTGCACTCCCTGTGTGCCCCGGCAGGCGACGTTCTGCGCGATTTCGCACTCGTGGTGCGGGAAGAGCAGGTCGATGCCGCCTCCGTGGATGTCGAACTCGCGGCCGAGGTACTTCTCGCCCATTACGGAGCACTCGAGATGCCAACCCGGGAAACCCTCTCCCCAAGGCGACGGCCATCTCATAATATGCTGAGGCTCAGCTTTTTTCCACAACGCAAAATCGTACGGCGCCCTCTTGTCGCTCTGGCCGTCGAGATTCCTCGTGCCCTCGAGCGTGTCATCGAGCGAGCGTCCCGAAAGCACCCCGTAGTGGTGGTCGGTATTGTACTTCTGCACGTCGAAATACACGCTCCCGTTGCTGATGTAAGCGTATCCCGCGTCCAGAATCTTCTGCACGGCCATAATCTGCTCGATGATGTGTCCCGAAGCGCGCGGCTCGATGGACGGCGGAGCGACGTTCAGCTGGCGCATAGCCTCGTGATAACGGAGCGTATAGGTCTGCACGACCTCCATCGGCTCGAGCTGCTCGAGTCTCGCCTTCTTCGCGATCTTGTCCTCGCCCTCGTCGGCATCGTGCTCCAGATGGCCCACGTCGGTGATATTTCGCACATAGCGGACCTTGTAGCCGAGGTGCCTGAGCAGTCGCTGCAGCACGTCGTAAGTCACGCCCGGGCGCGAATGCCCGAGATGCGCGTCGCCGTAGACCGTAGGTCCGCAGACGTACATCCCCACGTGTCCCGGATGCACAGGCACGAAAAGTTCCTTCCTGTGCGAAAGTGTATTGGTAAATCTGATGTCTCTCATATCTCTTTAAACAATTTTATTTCTGAAAAAACTCTGATGCACATAGGCCGCGGCGCCGCAGACCACCGTCATAACCGCTTGAGACTCGTGTGAAAGCGTCGCGAATACGATGCCCATCTCCCACGGAACCCCGTAGAGTGCCGACAGCGTCAGCGCCACCATATAGTGGAACGCTCCGAAGCCGCCCGGCACCGGCACGATGCCCGCCACGCTCCCGACCAGCATCAGGAAGAGCGCGTCCACCCAGCCGAGTCCGAACGAATCAGGCAGCGCCCAGATGATAAACAGACTCATCATCAGAAACATAGCCCAGAGCACAAGCGTGTAGAGCATAAACAGCCCCTTGCCCCTCATCCGCAGGCAAGCCAGCGCGCCCTGCCACATCCCGCTGAAAAAATGCGAGATTTTTCCGCAGACCGCGTTCCTCTCCCGCAGCCGGAAGACTATTATCACGGCCGCAACTGCGGCCAATCCCACCCCGGCCACTATCCACCACAGGCTGAAGTTGAGGCTCTGCCCGACCGGGGTCCAGATCTTTTCGACAGCGAAAGCTCCGAATCTCTGCCAGCCGAGGCTGAGAGTCAATATTATGATCAGCAGTAGGGTGAATATGTCCCAGGACCTTTCCACGACCACCGTGGCGAGAGCCTTGTCATAGCTCAGGGGAGCCCTGCAGACATAGCCGCAGCGGATGAATTCCCCCACGTGCGGCAGGAAGGTGTCGGTGAATTTTCCTATCGCGAATCCGTCGTAGCAGTCAATGCGCTTTATGTCGGGATTCATAGGTTTTAACAGCAGACGCCATCTGAGGGCCCTGATGATGAAGGCTCCCAGGCCGGCGGCCATCGAAAGGAGCACCCAGCCCCACCTGCAGCTTTTCAGAACGTCCAGGAAGTCCGCCCATTTCACGCCCTCGAAGGAGAAATAGAGCAGAACCACCGCCACGGCCGTCCAGACCAGGTATTGGTAGGTACTGTGTTTGCCTTTTTTCATAGATGCAAATATACCTATAATTCAACAAAATCTGTTTATTTTCCTTCCGGTGATTGATTACAGCGGTGGTTGAGCCTGTCGAAACCACAGGCGCGAATTTTGAATATAGCGGATTTATCGCTACTTTCGTGATTGTTTATAGAATGAAATGATGAAATCGATACTAGGCATAGGCAATGCACTGACCGACATCCTGGCAGTTCTGCCGGATGATACCCTTCTCAAAACCTATCATCTCCCGAAAGGAAGTATGCAGCACGTGGATATGGAGACCGGAGACAAGATCTGGTCGGCCCTCAAGCCGCTCGGTGTCCATTATGTGGCCGGAGGAAGCGCGGCAAATACCATCACCTGCACTTCCATCTTCGGAATGGAGTCCAGCTTCATAGGCAAGATCGGCGATGACGAGCTCGGCCTGCTCTTCAAGAGCGACCAGGAGCAGTACGGCATCAAAACCCGTCTTCTGAAGAGCAGTCATTCCAGCGGGCGTTCGATGGTTTTCGTGAGCGGCGGAAATGCCGAGCGTACCTTTGCCGTATATCTCGGAGCTGCTCTGGACCTGGTTCCGGAAGACCTGAAGCCGGAATGGTTCGAGGGCAAGGATTATTTTCATATTGAGGGATATCTTGTTCAGAACCAAGCTCTTATCCGTAAGGCTGTAGAGCTTGCCCACGAGGCCGGCTGTATCATTTCCATAGATATGGCATCCTATAATGTGGTCGAGTCGAACGATGCCTTCCTTCACGATATCGTGGAGAAATACGTGAACATCGTATTCGCCAACGAGACCGAATCCAGGGCTTTCACCAAGATGGACAATCCTCAGCAGGCTCTCAGAGCCATATCCGAACTCTGTGACATAGCTATCGTAAAAGTCGGAAAGGACGGATCCTGGGTACGCAGCGGTTTGGAGGAACATTTCATTGAACCCTGGCCGGCGAAGACCATTGACGCCACCGGCGCCGGCGACACTTATGCCGCGGGGTTCCTCTATGCTCATTCCCTCGGAATGCCGCTCAAGGTATGCGGAGAAGTCGGTTCCATCATAGCCGCGAAGGTCGTTGAGGTTATCGGTACCAAGGTGGACGTGCCTCGCTGGAGGGACGCCAAGCTGGAGATCCGCGCCCTGATGGCCCAGTACCAAAACCAATAAATTATGTTTTTTTGTAACTATTTGCGCCGTAGGGCGTTGCACAATTCCTTGAGCAAAGTCCCGACAGCGATAATCCCAATTACTGATATCCGCAGCGCCACTGTGCTGCTGGATGCTTCCGATCCTGCCTGCGAGGCCTGCACAAAGGCTGTCCAGGCCTATTTCAAGTCCGTGAACGTGAAAGCCAGGATCATATATGTTTATCTGGAGAAACTCGAAAAGGATGCAACTCCTCCCGTGGACAGGAATTTCACTCTGCTCAGAAGGGACCTGGACTGGTGCGGGAGACCTTCTCTTTCGAAGCTTTCCCTGATTTTCGGGCCGGAAACGGACCTTTTCATCTCCCTTGACGGGAAGAACACTTATCAGGCGGAGTTCATCGCTTCCTGTATCCCGGCACGTTTCAAGATGGGACGTTTCCATCTTCCGGTATATGACATCGTGTGTGAAGGCGCCGAGTCCCTGACTCAGACAGAGGTGTTCCGGTCTATGGAGGACCTGTTTACCAAGATCAAATAATCACAGTACTATGAACAAGAATTTATCGAAGAATCTCACCGTAGGCCTCAAGGGTATCTGTATGGGCGCAGCCGATGTCATCCCTGGAGTAAGCGGCGGTACCATAGCCTTCATCACGGGCATATACCAGGAGCTTGTGGATTCCATCCACAACTTCGACACCAGGGCGGCCGGCCTCTTCTTCACGGGAAAGTTCCGTGAGTTCTGGAAGCACATAAACGGTACTTTCCTTATTTCGCTCGTGTGCGGTATCCTGATCAGTATCTTTTCTCTGGCGAAGCTTATGACCTACCTGCTGGAGAATCATCCGATTCAGACCTGGTCATTCTTCTTCGGGCTGATAATAGCTTCATCGATCTTTATCCTCAAGGGAATTTCGGGCTGGAAAATCAAGGATGTCCTGCTGACTGTTTTCGGAGTCGGCCTGGGCGCCGTCATCTGCACCCTCACTCCGACTTCCACCCCGGACGCCCTCTGGTTCATCTTCTGCTGCGGAGCGATAGCGATCTGCGCGATGATACTTCCCGGCATTTCAGGCAGTTTCATTCTGGTGATTCTTGGTAAATATGATTATGTGCTCGGTGCTGTGGCAGGCCTTACTTCTTTCAGCCACGCCCAGGAAGCCACGGCTTCCCTAGCGACAGGCCCTATGACCTGGGGACATTGTCTGCTTGTGATAGTAATATTCGCCATTGGCGCAGCCATAGGAATCGTGTCGTTCTCGAAGTTCC
>CAVCSJ010000087.1:0-8959 GCA_963604895.1 bacterium | reverse complement strand
TGCTTCTGGCCGCAGCCCGCAAGAAGCGCGGCGGCTGCGAGAGCCGAGAAGATGATGTGGTTAATTTTCATATTTTCAATGACTTAAAAACAAAAAAAACACTGCTCCCGTGGACACAGTCCGCCGGAAGCAGTGATTCACATAATTATTTTACAGTTACTACTGTTCTGAGGTAACGGGTGAGGTTCGGGAAACCGTTGTCGGTTGCCTGAAGCACGAGGTGAATGGTGTCACCGGACTTGGCGTCAGCAGGAACGGTGAATACGGCCTTTTCTGCTGCAGGGTCCTGGACTGTAACTTCGCCCTTGTATGTTCCTACAGGGAATACCCACCACTTGAGAGTGAGCTGGTCGCCGTCAGGATCGGAAACGCGTGCGTTGATCTTCACGGTCTGACCTGCTTTGGCAGTGATGTCGAAAGGTCCCTTGAGTACAGGGAAGTGGTTGGCGTCAGCATAGTTAGGGCTGACTGACCATTTCATTCTGGCCACGAACTGATCCATTCTCTCCGGATAGAAGTTAGGGAACTGAGGATTCTCGTCCGGCTTGCCTGCATTGCGGTACATTGCCATCATAGCGGACATACCTGTGGTATCAGGCTTCTGGGACTTGGTACGCTGTGTCTGCTGGTTGATGCTGGTACCCATATAGGTATACTTGCGGCAAGGAGCGCCGAGTTCGCGTCTTCCTGTCCAGCCGCCCCAGGTGTCATCCTCCCAAGCACGGAGACCATTGTCGATGAGGTTGAAGTAGCAGCCGCTGTCGCCGTCGCCGTACCAGGTTCCCTTAGGCTGGATGGCACGCCAGATGCGATAACCCTGCTTCTCAAGCTCTTCCTGTGTGTATTGGCCTGAAGGGCCGATGAAATCGGTGAGGTCGCCCTCGACCATCTGCTTGCCGTCTCCCCAGGTGCGGACGAGCGCTCCGAGAGGTCCGATGGTGATGTTCTCGGCGGTGTATTCAGGCGATGTCTGATAGCTGTACTGAGAATTGTCGTATGTACTCATCTTGGCGCCTGTGGTCAGAGTTGGGATGTCCGGCCAGTTGATGCCGATGTAGTTCACGTAGCAGCCGTCCTGGTCACCGGAGAAGCAGAGTACGAGCTTGCCGCAGATCTTCTTGTAAAGATCGTCCCAGCCTTCTTTACCCTTGTTCTCTTCCTCGATGGACTTGAGGGCGCGGGCGATGGATGAGCTGCCGCCCCAGGCCTGGCAGAATACAGGACCCGGCTTGTCATCGAGGATGATTTCCTTGATGAGCTCGGAACCCGGAGTGTCGTGGTCGATCTCACCTTCGAAATCCACGTTGCCGACGCGGATCTTCGACTTGAGCTCCTCGTAGGTCGGATATGAAGGATCGTGAACCTTGAAGTTCTCGTAGCACTGTCCGTAAGCGTCTACGATGTCGTCGATAAAGCTTTCATCCCACTTGTAGCGCCAGGATGTCTGAGGGCCGAGGCCCATATTGTCATACTCGCTGCCAGGAATGAACTGGGTGGTACCCTTTCCGTCTCCTCTCCAGTGGAAGCGGCTGGCGTTATACACGAGAGCCTCTGTCTGGAAGTCATTGGCGTGGAGGATGTAACGGACCATAGAGTTGTTGTCGTCGAGCTCAGGGTCACAGGTAACGATGACTCTAGGCTTTACGTAAACGCCGTCTTCCTGTTTCGGACCGCAGCCTGAAAGAAGCGTAACCGCTGCGAGTGCCGAGAAAATGATGTATCTTGTCTTCATAGGTATCTGATGTTTTTATTTGAAAAGAAGCGGAGCGAACTCCGAAAGATAAAGTCTCCAGCAGTTCCATACGTGACCGCCTTCAGACTCACGATAGGTATAAGGCTGACCGATTTCATCGAGCATAGCCTTGAGAGCGTTAGAAGCAGTCTGGACGAAGTCCTGGTTGCCGCAGCCAATCCAGTAGAGGGCTACGCCGTCATTCTTCTGGTCGATGAAGCTCTGCTTGTACTCAGGATCTTCGGCATTCTGGCGGATACCGGAGGAGAATACGCCTACATAGTCGAACTTGTTCCTGTACATACGAGAGATGTTGATGGCGTGACCGCCGCCCATCGAAAGACCTGCGATGGCACGGCCCTTCTTCTCGGCGATGGTTCTGTAGTTGGAGTCCACAAAGTTAACAATCTCCATAAAATTCTTCACATACTTCTGCTCAGGATCTTTGAAATGGAAAGGTTTGTAGTAACCCAGAGAGCTCTCGCCCGGAGCGGCCTGCATTTCGGCGTGACCGTTAGGCATAACGATGATCATAGGCTCAGCCTTGCCCTGCGCGATGAGGTTGTCGAGAATCTGGCAGGCGCGGCCGAAACCGACCCACTCATTCTCGTCACCGCCTGAACCGTGGAGAAGATAGAGGACAGGATATCTTCTGTATGTAGAGGTCTCGTAACCGGCCGGAGTGTAGACATTGAGACGTCTGTCCTTGCCGATGCCGTCGGAATGATACCACATACTGTGGAGGCTTCCGTGAGGTACGTCATTGACCTTGAAAAGGTCAGCCAGACCGCCGCCTACGAGGAACACGTTGTTCACTGTAGCGAAGTCGCGGTAAACGTGAGGGTTGTTAGGGTCGATGGTGGATACGCCGTCGACCATAAAGGTATAGCTGTAAAGTTCTGACTTGAGCGGCTCGGTGGTGTAGGTCCAGGTGCCGTCCTTGCCCTTCTTCATATCCACGAGTCGTGCGCCTACCATACCTGCGATGTTCTTGCTGTCGTCCTTGTTGGTGACGAAGTCGCCGCAGACCTGAACTTTCTTGGCGTCAGGAGCGATGAAATTGAAGGTGACGGTGTTGTCCTCGTTCACGATTGCGGACTGGATGTCCTGCGAGATGAAGAGGTTCTGCTGAGCGAATGCGCTCAAACTCAACGAGATGGCCGAGACAGCCAGTATAATTTTCTTGAGGTTCATAAATTTATCAGTGTTATTAACGTGTGACTATTTGAAAAGCAGAGGAACGAACTCGCTCAGGTAGATTCTCCAGTTATTCCATACGTGGCCGCCACCTGTCTCCATATAGGTGTAAGGGAAGCCGAGGGAATCGAGTTTCTCGCGGAAAGCGACATTGTTCTTGTAAAGGAAGTCAGCAGTGCCGATACCTGTCCAGTAGAGGCGTGGGGAATCCGCCAGCTGGGCCTTGAGTTTCTCGTCGAAATTGGCATAAATCGGAGAAACGGATGTATCGGATGCACCGACAGCCGCTGAGAAGAGACCTACGTAACCGAAGGCCTTAGGGTTGTTCGCTGAAATGTAGGCAGAGTGGAAACCGCCCATAGAGAGGCCTGCGATGGCGCGGCTGTTCTTCTTGGCGATGGTCTTGTAGTTCTTGTCCACATAGTTCACAATCTCCATAAAGTGGGACTCGAAATCTCCGTCCATAGTGCCCTTCGTGAAATAATGAGGCTTGTAGTATCCGAGAGTGCTCTCGCCGGGAGCAGCCTGCATTGCGGTATGACCGTTGGTCATAACCACGATCATTGGCACCGCCTTGCCCTGTGCGATGAGGTTGTCGAGAATCTGGCAGGCGCGGCCGAAGTTTACCCATTCGTCCTCGTCTCCGCCCATTCCGTGGAGAAGATAGAGAACAGGATATTTCCGCTTTCCTGAAGTCTCATAACCTGCAGGAGTATAGACATTTATACGCCTGTCCATATTCAGCGCATCGGAATGGTACCAGGTATGGCGGAGGGTTCCGTGAGGAACGTCCTTAACCATAAAGAGGTCACCGATGCCGCCGCCAACCACGAACACATTGTTGATAGTCGCGAAATCGCGGTAAACGTGAGGATTGTTAGGGTCGATCGTCGGGATGTCGTCCACGATGAACTCGTAGCTGTAAAGCTCGGAAGGAAGCGGGTCGGTGGTCAGCGTCCAGAGGCCGTCTTTACCCTCTGTCAGGTCCATAAGACCGGAGCCGACCATACCCGCAACGTTCTTGCTGTCGTCCTTGTTGGTGACGAAGTCGCCTGCTATCTGCACGCGGTGAGCCTTCGGAGCCAGGAAGTTGAATGTGACGCTGTGGTCCTCGTTCACGACCGCTGACTGAATGTCCTGCGAGATGAACAGATTCTGCTGAGCGGAAGCACTGAATACACAGAGCAGCAGGGCTGCGCCCAATATTATGCTTTTCTTCATATCCATTTGTTATTGAGATGCCTTTTCAGGCTGGCGAGCCTGAATTTTTCGGTTTTTAAACGGCCCCGTCAGAAGGCGGGGCCGACCGAATTTAACCAACAAACAATATTACCAACCAGGGTTCTGTTTCATATTAGGGTTGACCGAGATTTCAGTAGCCGGGAACGGCAGGAGTTCGTGTTTACCTGTCATAAAACCGACTGTACCCGGATCATTGTATTCAACGTACTCCACGTGTCCGTCAGGATAGAGATGAGGATGTGTCACACCGCGGTTCTTGAGGTTGGCGGCTGCATCGCCCCAGCGGATGATGTTCTGATATCTCAGGCCTTCGAAGCAAAGCTCGACGTAACTTTCATCCTTGATGGTCTGCATATCGATGGTGGAGACTGTAGGAGCCTGTGCGCGGGTACGAATCTTATTGATGTACTCGATGGCCTTTGCGGAATTGCCTGCCTGGAACTGAGCCTCTGCAGCGAAGAGGAGAACCTCATCGTAACGCATTATGTGAGCAGGGAGCGGATAGTAGTAAGGACGGCCTGCAGGCTTGATGACTCTGTACTTGTGATTGTAGAAGCCCTCGTTGTCATAAATGTTCATATTGTCATTTATCTTTGTGCCGTACTTGTTGACCATATCGTCATAAGTGGCGATGAAGTTGTGCAGACGGTAGCCGTTCTCGCCCTCGATCTTCACGAATGTGTCGTAGAGAGCCTTGGTGGCGTTGTTCTGGAAACCGAAGGTATAGGTCCAGAACGGAGCATCGGCGGAGTAAGAGTACTTCTCTGCACGCAGACCTGTCCACATTCCGTGATAGGTAGTGTTAGGAGACGTGTTCGAAGAGTCATTGATACCTCTCATAATGAAGATATCCTCTGCGCTGCCTGTTGCGTCAGGTGTACCGAAGTTAGTCAGGTCAGCCTGAAGCTCGTATAGACCGGTGTTGATGATCTTCTCGAATTCGGCTGCAGCCTCGGAATATTTCTTCTGCCAGAGATAAGCCTTTCCGAGCATAGCCTCAGCATACTCCTTGGTTACTCTGAAAGTGATTTCGTTCTTGCTGGACTTTACGGTAAGCTTGCCGCTGTCGATGGCATCCTTGAGATCAGCCTCGATGGCTGCATAAAGAGCCTCTTCAGTGCTGTTGCCCTGGAGATACTCACTCTCTGCCAGGACGTGGTCTACGAGAGGAGCTGTGCCCCAGAGGGTTACTAGCTGGAAGTTCGCCCAGGCGCGGAATACCTTGGCCTCAGCCACGGCGCGCGCCTTGATGTCGGTGTCAGGGGTTACCCTCTCAATAATCAGATTTGACCTGTAAATAAGGGTGTAAAGACCTGAGTAAACAGTCTTGATAGTACCGTTGTCGGAACCGAAGGTATATTCACAGTACTGATAGTAGCTGCCGTCTGCACGGCTGCCGCCGCCTGTCCAGACGTCATCTCCGAGGAAGTTCAGGAGATAACGCACACCACTGGTGGACTGATGGCAGGTCTTGAACTGATTGTAAGCAGCCACGATGCCTTCTTCAGCCTCGTCGTCAGTCTGATAGAACGAGTCTATATTCATCACGCTGTGCTGAGGGATGTCGAGTTTGCTCTGGCAGGAAGTGAAAGCCAGAAGCCCAACAGCTACAGATACACTTGCTATTATATACTTTAATTTCATAATTCTTGCCTCATTAATGGTTTAGAATGATAAGTTGAGACCGAAGACAGTCTTCTTCATACTAGGATACTGACCATAGTCGATACCCAGTCCGCTGGTGCTGACAGAGCGCTCAGGATCGAAACCAGGATATTCTGTAAAGATGAACCAGTCGTCAAGAGATACATAAACTCTCAGGCTTGAGATCTTAATCTTGTCAAGAAGTTTCTTAGGCACATTGTAACCGAGCTGGATCTGCTTGATCTTGAAGTAAGATCCGTCGAATACGAGAGCGGAAGACTGGCAGTACTTGTCATAAGCGAAGTTCATAAGCTTTGCGCTCGGATATTCTGCATCCTGTCCAGGAGTGGTCCAGCGACGGTCGAAGAAGTACTGGAGAGTGTTGGCCTGAACACGGGTGGAACGAGGAACACCATAGGCGATTTCATTGCCGTATGAGCCGTTTCCGAACATCACGAAGTCGATGTTTTTCCAGCCGAGGCTGAGGGTGAGACCATATGTGAAATCAGGAATACCTGAACCGATCATCGTCTTGTCGTTATCTGTGATGCTGCCGTCACCGTCGAGGTCAGCGAAGATAGGGTCACCGGTCTGGGCGTCCACACCTTCATACTTATAACCGCGCATATACCAGATAGGATAGTCCTTCTCGAAGTAGCAGGTGATACCTGAACCGCCGGATCCGCCGGATACTCTGGAGAGCGTCTCATAAATACGGGTAACCTTGTTGGAAAGAGTGGCGATGTTGCCGCTTACGCTGTAACGGAAGTCGCCGATTCTGTCTCTCCAGCCGAGGTCGAATTCGTGACCGCGGTTGAGAACGTTACCTGCATTGAGAGGTGAAAGGGTTCCGCCGACTACGAGGGAAGAAGTGACTGAGGACATAATGAGGTCCTTGGTGCGCTTGTCGAACCAGTCATAGGTCAATGTGAGACGGTCGTTGAACATACGCAGGTCGAAACCGAGGTCAAGCTGTTCAGAGGTCTCCCACTTGAGGTTGAAGTTGCCGATGGCACTTGGAACGGAACCTACTGAGTAGGCCTTACCTTCTTCCATTCCGAGCTTGATGGTAGAAGAGATGGTAGCGTCATACATATAGCTGCCGAGTCCTGCGATGGAACCGTTCTGGCCCCAGGAGCCGCGGAGTTTGAAGTTGGTGATGGCACCGAGATTCAGGTTCTTCCACCAGTTTTCCTTGGAGACGGTCCAACCGAGGGATACGGCCGGGAAGTAACCCCATCTGGTGTTCAGAGGAAGTATGGAGAGGTCGGCTGCGTCTGCACGCAGGGAAGCCTGTACGAAATACTTGCCCTTATAGTCATAACCGATACGTCCGAAGTATGAGAGGTCGGCGTAGTTGAGTTTCTCACCGCCGCTGATGGTCTTCACTGCGGTACCTGTCTGGTTTGAGAAGTAAGCGTAGTTAGGATCGAGCTTGGTGATACCGAGGTTGTCAGCACCTGTACCCTGGATGGTGCCGGTCTGTGTCCAGTTGGCCTTGTGGGAATAGGACATACCGAGCATCACACTGAGGTTGTGCGCATTCGCGAAAGTCTTGTTGTAGTTGAGGAAGTTCTCCCACTGATAGTAAGTATTGGTACCTGATGTGGCGGAGAGAGTCACGTAATCGTAAGATGTGTCGGTGTTATCGGTACGAGGCCAGGTAACGTTGTAGTTCACAGTGCTGCGGATGTTGTATCCGAGACGGGAAGTTACGGTAAGACCCTTGATAGGAGTGAAATCCAGGGAAGTAGAACCGCGAAGCTCGAAGTTCTCGTTGCTAGGATCTGTGTAATTTACGGTGATATAAGGGTTTACGTTGTTGGTCTCCTGAAAAGGCGACATTGAATAATAGTCACCGTTCTCATCCTGAACGAAGTAGTGGCCCTGATTCATAAGAGTCTGCATATGGGCAGGGACATTGTCCTTGGAGTAGATCACAGGAGTGAGAGGGTCCATCTGGATGACGGCGGCAGGAAGAGAATACATACCTCCGGCGTTCACGAACTTGGACTTGGAATAACCGAATGAGTTGTTGGTGGTGAATTTCAGCCAATCCTTGATCTTGTAGTCAGCGTTTACAGTTGTGCTGAGACGCTTGAAGGAGTCGTGATCTGAGATTACAGGACCGTCGTTGTCAAGATAAGAAACTGCGGCATAGAGGGAACCGCGGTTGTTGGAACCGGAGAATGCGAGGTTGTGACGCTGCATAAAGCCGTCCTCGAAAGCAACGTCAGCCCAGTTGGTGTCGGTCTTGCCGTCATAGTACTTCGAGATGATATCCTCGGATACGAGATTGCCTTCCCTTACCCAGGTGAGGTAATCCTCGGCATTCAGGGACTGAGGTACGTGAGCCATATTCTGGATGCTCAGCTGCATATCGTAGGTGACCTTGGTCACGCCCGCTGCAGCGCGCTTGGTAGTCACGAGAACTACACCGTTACCTGCCTGTGCACCGTAGATGGCGGCGGAAGCAGCATCCTTCAGAACTTCGATGCTCTCGATATCGCTAGGATCGATATTGGAGATGTTCTTGGTTCTCAGACCGTCCACTACATAGAGAGGATCGGAGGAGCTGTTCGACGAATAACCGCGGATACGGATGGAAGACTCGGAACCGGGAGCGCCTGATGATGACACGATCTGAACACCGGCGGTCTTACCCTGGAGGGAACCTGCGATGTCGGTAACCGAACGGTTCAGAATGTCGTCGCTCTTGATCTGGGAGATGGCGCCGGTTACAGAGCTCTTCTTCTGTACACCGTAACCTACTACTACAGTCTCTTCGAGAAGCATATTGTCCTCAGCGAGAACCATATCGATGACAGCCTTGCTGGCTTTCACTGTCTGTGAAACGTAACCGATGCAGGAGAACTCGAGAGTCGCACCTTTCGGTACGGAGATAGTGTACTTACCGTCGGCATCAGTCTCAAGGCCGTTTGTAGTGCCCTGCTGAATGACAGCGACGCCGATGAGAGGAACGTTGTTTTCGTCCCTGACTGTTCCTGACACAGCCATATTCTGCGCCAGTGCAGAAATAGCACAGAAGAGTGCTAAAATAGTAACGGATAATAATCTTTTCATTTGGTTGATTATTGTTTTAGTTTGAAATTGCGATAATAACGAGGGCGGCGAGGAAGAAGA
>CAVCSJ010000086.1:2269-9024 GCA_963604895.1 bacterium | reverse complement strand
ATTGGACGCGGAAGCGTCCGATGTGGTATTGGACGCCTTGGCGGCCAAGCCCTTACGGGTCTGGAGCTTCTTCCAGCGGTCGCGCGCGAGCTGCTGCATATCGCGGACGGTGTCCTTCTCGTCGACGATTTCGCTGCCGAGCAGCGTCTCGATGACATCCTCGAGCGTCAGGATGCCCTGGAAGCTGCCGTATTCGTCGATCACGACGGCGATCTGCTCGTCCTTGCCGAGCATCTCGTCCCAGATCTGGTCGAGCGGCGTCGTGTCCTGGAAGGAAGCGATGTCGCGGCGGATGGTCGAGAGCGGCACGTCGTATTTATCCTCTGCCATCAGCTGTAAAGCGTCCATTCTCAGGATGTAACCGGTGATGTATTCGTCGTTGTCGGCATAGACCGGGATGCGGCTGTGATGGCGGAAACTCTTGTCCTTGTAGAAATTTTTGACCGTCAGGTTCTCGCTCGCGATGGCGCACACAACTCGCGGAGTCATAGCGTCTTCCGCCGTAACCTCATCCATATTTATGAGGTTCTGGATGATCGTGTTCTCGTCCTCCTCGAGGTCGCCGCCCTCCTCGGCCACATTGGCCATTGCGCTCACTTCCTCGCGGGAAACCGAGGTGTCGCTTTCCTTCGGGGTGATGAGTTTAGTCAGGAACTCGACGACCACAACTATAGGGAACATTATGGTTACCAATACTTTAAGTATCGGGGTAACCACTCCCATAAGGTTCTTCCAATAGTTCGTTCCGATGGTTTTCGGGATGATTTCGGAGAAGACCAGAATCAGGATGGTGGTCGTCACGCTGACCAGTCCGAACCATTTCGAACCGAATACCAGCGTGGCCTGGGCACCGACGCCCGCTGCACCGAGAGTGTTGGCTATAGTGTTGAGACTCAATATGGCAGCTATCGGACGGGAGCTGTCGGTCTTGAATTTTTTGAAGGCTTTGGCCGGTCTGTAGCCCTCATCTTCGCGCATTGTCACGTAGGACAGCGGGGTGGAGAGCAGGGTGGATTCGAGCAGCGAGCACAGGAATGAGATCGCGAGGGCTCCGAAAAGGAATATCAGCAGCAGGGCCGGCGAGCCGCCTGAAGTTTCGGCGGCGGAAGTTGCGGTTTCGATTGAGACTGAGGCTGCTGCGGTCGCAGCGCCTTCGGAAATGGCCTGGGAGGCTGCTGCCACCGAGTCAGCGACCGCGTCCGCGGCCTCTGCGATAGTGGTCTGAAGAATCAATAGTAGTTCCATAGTTCACAAAGATAAGCACATTCTGTGAATATTCAAACGGCTTCCGGGGCTATGCGGTGGTTGAGCCTGTCGAAACCACCATTCAATTCTAAGCGAATTCCTTCCCGAACGGCAGCAGCGAGAGCCAGGCCATCTTGAAGTGCTGTACCCCGAACGGGATACCGACGATGGTCACGCAGCAGATAAGCCCGAAGACGATATGAATCGCAGCGATCTCCCACCAGCCCAGCAGAATCCAGACGATGTTCATACCTATGCTCAGGCAGCCGCTGGCGCTGTTGCCGTCCACGACTTCGGTCCCGAACGGCCAGAGCGCGAACACGCCGAACTTGAAGAGCTGCACCCCGAACGGGATACCGATAATGGTAATACAGAAGAGCAGCCCCACGATAAAGTAAATCGCGGCCACCAGCAGCCCACCGAGAATGAGCCAGAGAATATTCCCAAGAAATTTCATAATCAAAAATTTGTCTACAAATATAAGCAATTACTCCCCTACCTGCAACCCCAGCGAAGCGAGAGGGTGATTCCGGCGGCGTCGGGAAGAAGGGATCCTTTGTCGGCAAAAAGGCAGATGGTAATCTGCGGGGCCCAGGCGGAGCCCCGACCATCAAGCCCGGCACGGCCCCGGCCGCCCATTCCGGCAGCGCTGCGCCCCTCAGGCCCGGCACTCCCCCGCAGGCCGCCACGACGTCCAGTCCCGGGCAGCGTCACTTCGAAAGCCCCGGAGACCTGCCGAGGTGCATTCTCATAGATGGTTCCTTCGGCCCGGTGATAAAGCCCAAACTGCTGACTGTAAGTAACTTTCAGCTTATAAGGCATCTTATGGGCAATGCTTCCGCCAAGCCCGAAATTCCAGGCAGTGATGCGGTTGCTTGACACGCCGTAGGTATGGCCCTGTGCATTTTTAACTGTGGCCGGGAAAAGAGGCAGGCCAATCACGCGGCCATTGTAAGTCCAGCCGGACTTGTATTCTCCATTATTGAAATAGCTGTCGCAGCCGCCCACGACAATCCTGGTCTTTTCCGGATTCTTTTTCAGTTCCTCCTCGGTGGCCGGCCGGTCGTGGCGGGTTCCCGACTGCCATTTGGTATAGATATATTCCAGAACTATATCGCTGATCCATCGGGACTTATCATTGAACGAAAAATGCAGGGTGTTCACTCCGTCCGGAAAATTCTGGAATCCCACTCCGGAGCCGTCCTCGAACGGGCGGTCGTGCTGGAAGGTCAGATGAAAGCTGTCCTTCGTCCAATCCAGCCGCAGCAATTCGCGGCCGAGGTGGTTCCCGAGGGCATTGATCTGGTCGCTCACCGTGGCCCCGTCGCCGCCGCTCGAGCCTGTCATTACCCTGAGATAATCCTTGAATCCCTGCGGCTGCTGTCCGTATCTGGGCGAAATTCCGCCCCACTGGCACCAGTCCTCAAGCCCGAAAGTGAAGTGCAAGTCCTTGAATATCTTAATTTTGAAATACAGGGCCTGGTTATGGAGCAGAGTATGTTCGACATATCGCTTATCCCAAAGTCCGTAATCTCCGAAGTCGAAACGGGCGGATACAATCTTTTTTATAAAAGGTACTCCGATCCAGTCGGATTTCAGCGTGTAGCCCGGAAACGCGAGGGTGTTTCCCGTCCAGGTCAGGTCGCCGCCAGTCACAGACAAGTTATTGAATTCCAAGTCTCTGGCCTTGACGCCAATATCCAGGTGCAGTTTTTTCCAGCCCATCCCCAGATAGAGATTCTCGACCATCCCGCGATACCGCTTTCCGTCCGAATTGTGGACCTCAGCATTGGGCGAAGCCGCGGCGTAGCCGGCGAGCCCGAGTCCCCAATCCACGCTGAATCCGCGTCCGAGGCTGTGCATTCCGCCAGCGCCGCCCTGCAGCAGACCGCCGGAGGTCTCGGGGTACGCGCCGCCGCGGTTCGTGTGGCTCCAGAACGGCAGCGCGCGCGAAGTCGACCCGAGCCCGCTCATCTGCACGTACCAACCTATCCCTGAGCACTTTGCAGCGTCACCTTCCCCCGCCGCCGCGCCCAGCGGAAGCAGCAGGAGCGCCGCCCCCAGCACCCACCTCCGAAATATCCCGGACTGCGGATTGCGGCCGTTCTCCGAGAACGCGATTTTCCAGAACAGTCTCATCATCCTTTCCCGATTTTCTGCTAAAGGTAGTGATATTTTGGACTTCGTCCAATTGAGAAGCTTTTTTTGTCCCTACCTGGATTGGAGATCCAGGAGGACGCTGAAGCACGGGCGGTCGGAGACTTTTCCGGTTACGAAATACGTGTTGTCATTGGCGGAGCCGACGGAAATCACTACTTCGTCGCCGGGACGGGTTTCCTTTATGAAATTGATAGTCAGGCTCTTGACCTGGCTTGAGGCGAGCGTGGCATAGTCGATGGCATCCATCGCCCAGACCACGTAGCGGGCGTTGTTCGTGTGGCCGTTCACGTCGATGTCGGAGTACGCGACCTTGTGGGTGTGCACTTCCTTCATCTCGATATCCCTGGGAATCAGCACCTTGGCGGCCGGAGTCGCGATGGCGTCATCCTGGCACTGCGTGGATGCCGGGACCATATCCAGGACTTCTTCACTGAGGACCATCCGTCTGGTTTCAATGTTCATCACAATCCAGGAGGATGTGCAGGAAATCAGGACTTTATCTTTATTGTCGAAGTCGGTGTCGTTTTCGGCCCGAAGTTCGAAGTCTCTCAGAAAGAACGGGCCTTCGAGGCCTTTGTGCCAGGTGTAGAGGGTGGTCCGGTCAGTCCAGAGCGGGGTGTTGCGGAAGTCGATCCGCATTCTGGACAATACCCAGACGGTCTTGTGTTCCTGCAGGTCGTCATATCCGAAATGCAGCTCATTGGCAGCAAGATAAGCAAGTTCCTGAGCGTGGTCCATAAATGCCGCCGGCTTAAGCCGGAACGACGCATCAGTATCATAGCAGGGAATCGTAATGTCCCTTCTGTATTTGTTCTGTCCATTCATAATCTTCTTATTTTTCCGCTGCAAAGTTAGAATATTCTTTTTCAAAATGACTTCCAAAAATATCCTGATAGAGACAGGGATTAAAAAACTTTGTCTAACTTCGCGGGGATAAAAGGAGCGGGGCACTAGGGAGATGCCGCGGCAGGCACATAAAGGCTTCGCCGGCACACGGAAAAGCTCCGAGGCAAGCGGGCAAAGCTCCGAGACAAGCGGGCAAAGCTCCGAGGCACCCTGACAAAGCTCCGAAATACGCTGACCCAGCTAAAGAAAAAAACGAACTAGAATATGGACAAGAAATTGCGCACGGCCTCCATCTGCGTTCAGGGAGGCTACAGACCGAAGAACGGCGAACCTATTGAAGTGCCTATCATTCAGAGCACTACATTCAAATATGACAACTCCGAGGAGATGGCTATGCTCTTCGACCTGAAGAAGGAAGGCTATTTCTACACCCGCCTGCAGAACCCGACTAACGACGCCGTCGCTCAGAAAATCGCGCAGCTCGAAGGCGGCGTAGGCGCAATGCTCACTTCAAGCGGCCAGGCGGCCAATTTCTACGCAGTCTTCAACATCTGCAACGCCGGCGACCACATCGTCACATCGAACGAAATCTACGGCGGCACCTACAACCTGTTCGGCGTCACACTGAAAAAACTCGGTATTGACTGCACCTTCGTAAACCAGGAAGACAGCGAAGAAGAAATCCAGAAAGCCTTCAGGCCCAATACCAGACTCGTATTCGGCGAGACCATCAGCAACCCCGGCTGCCGTGTCCTCGACATAGAAAAATTCGCACGCATAGCACATAAAAACGGCGTTCCGCTCATCGTGGACAACACCTTCGCCACGCCGGTGAACTGCCGTCCGTTCGAATGGGGCGCCGACATCGTCACCCACAGCACCACCAAATATATGGACGGAACCGCCACCCAGGTCGGCGGCGCGGTAGTCGACAGCGGCAACTTCGACTGGATGGCCCACGCCGACAAATTCCCCGGCCTCTGCACCCCTGACGAAAGCTACCACGGCCTCACTTACGTAAAGGCCTTCGGCAAAATGGGTTATATGACCAAACTCGTGGCCCAGCTGATGCGCGACCTCGGATCCATTCCTGCCCCGATGAACTCCTTCCTGCTGAACATCGGCCTCCAGACACTTCATCTGAGAATGGCCCAGCATTGCAGGAACGCCCAGAGGGTTGCAGAATTCCTCAAGGCAGACCCGCGCGTAGCCTGGGTACATTACAGCGGCCTGGAAGGCGATGACTGCTACGAACTCGCACAGAAATACCTCCCGAACGGCTCCTGCGGCGTAATTGCCTTCGGCCTGAAGGGCGACCGCGAGACCGCCATCAGGTTTATGGACTCCCTGGAGATGATAAACATCGTCACCCACGTCGCCGACGCCCGCACCTGCGTCCTGCATCCGGCCAGCCATACCCACCGCCAGCTTTCAGATGAACAGCTGAAAGAAGCCGGCGTCGCTCCGGACCTCATCCGCCTCTCCGTCGGCATCGAAGACGTCGAGGACATCCTGGATGACATCAGACAGGCGCTCGACAAGACCAGATAAAAAAATACCTCCGTCCGGACAGCGCAAGCCCTTGTTCGGACGGATTTATTTTCATACCTTTGCACGATTGCACGTGCAGTGCGCACGAATCAGTCGCACAAATCAATGAACGAATACATTTTGCTCAGAGGCAGCGGTCCTGACATTCTCATAAAGGACGGCATCATCTGCAGGAAGGGGTACAACCTGCAGGTAGGGCGGAATTTTTCAATAATCGACACAAGTGGATGTCTCGTAAGCTACGGCTTTGCGGACATCCACGTTCATTTTAGGGAGCCGGGGTTCTCGTACAAGGAGACCATAAAGACCGGTTCGCAGGCCGCGGCCGCAGGCGGATACACCACCGTCTGCGCGATGCCGAACCTCGATCCCGTGCCCGACACACTCGAGCATCTCGCTGTGCAGCAGACGATTATTGACCGCGACGCGGTCGTACAAGTCCTCCCCTACGCTTCGATCACCCTCGGTCGCAAAGGCGTGCAGCTCACTGACTTCGCGTCGCTCAAAGACCGCGTCGTGGCGTTTTCCGACGACGGCAGCGGCGTGCAGAGCGGGGAAATGATGCGGAAGGCTATGTTGGCCGCGGCCAATGAAAACGTCATTCTGGCGGCGCATTGCGAGGACAACTCGCTGCTGCGCGGCGGCTACATCCACGACGGAGAGTATTGTAAGTCGCACGGACACAAGGGAATATGCTCCGAGAGCGAGTGGGGGCAGATCGCCCGCGACCTCAAGATCTGCGAGCAGACGGGCTGCCGCTATCACGTCTGCCACATCTCGACCGCCGAGAGCGTCGCTCTCATCCGCGAGGCGAAACGGCGCGGAGTGCGCGTGACCTGCGAGACCGCTCCGCACTACCTCTGCCTCTGCGAAGACGACATTCAGGAATGCGGCGGCTTCAAAATGAACCCGCCAATCCGCTCACGCGCTGACCGTGAGGCACTTATAGAAGG
>CAVCSJ010000086.1:0-1855 GCA_963604895.1 bacterium | reverse complement strand
TTCAGAATAGACGGCAACGATTCGGTGGCAAAGGATATTTTCTCCCTCCGGCTCAGTGCCGATATTCCCGTCGTGGTCCATAGCGGACAGTTCGTGGACATAGCACTGGACGGCTTCTATCTCAGGCGCCCGATTTCCGTATGTGACTGTGGCCCTGAGGGTTTGACCCTGGTCTACAAGACTGTGGGAGAAGGCACACGCCAGCTTTCTAAAATGAAAGTGGGGGCCGGACTCGACCTTCTCATTGGCCTCGGCCACGGATTCTCGACTGACGGGTGCAAGAGCGCCGCGCTGCTCGCGGGCGGAGGTCTCGGGGCCGCGCCGCTGCACCTGCTCTGCAAGGAACTTCTCGCTCAGGGTAAGACAGTTACGGTCGCGTTGGGCTTCAATTCGGAAAGTGACATCGTGCTCGTGGAGGAGTATCGCAAGCTGGGCGTCACTCCCCTGCTCGCGACGATGGACGGCAGCGTCGGGACTCGCGGTTTCGTGACGGACGCCATCGCGGCGGCGAAGCCTCAATACGACTTTTTCTACACCTGCGGGCCGATGAAAATGATGCAGGCAGTGTGCTCTCAGCTAAATGGTGCTGGCGAGGCAAGTCTCGAAGAGAGAATGGGTTGCGGGGCCGGATACTGCTACGGCTGCTCCTGCCACACGACGGTGGGAGCTAAACGCATCTGCAAGGACGGACCGGTTTTCAGAAAGGAGGAGATAATATGGTAAAGGATTTATCTGTAAATATTTGCGGTGTTCATTTTCCGAATCCTGTGATCCCGGCGAGCGGCTGTTTCGGTTTCGGACTGGAACTCGCCGACTCGTTCGACCTGAACGTCCTGGGCGGAATCAGCCTTAAGGGCACTACAGAAGAGGCCCGCTACGGAAACCCGACTCCGCGCATCGCGGAATGCCGCAGCGGGGTGATAAATTCCGTGGGACTTCAGAATCCAGGAATCGATGTGCTTGTAAATGAGAAAGTTCCGCAGCTCCGCAAGGTTTTCAATAATGTCGTGATAGCAAATATCAGCGGCTTCTCGGTGGATGAATATGCACGTTCCTGCGCCAAGGCCGACTCCTGCGAAGGGATAGATATCATAGAAGTTAACATTTCCTGCCCGAACGTTCACAACGGAGGTATGGCTTTCGGCACTTCAGCCTCGGCAGCCGCCGAAGTCACCAAGGCCGTGAAGGCGGTCTGCCACAAGCCGGTATTCATAAAATTAAGCCCGAATGTAACTGATATAGTGGAGATTGCACGCGCCTGCGAGGATGCCGGCGCGGACGGACTGACACTGATCAACACCATCCTCGGAATGAGGATCGACATAGCGCGCCGCCGTCCTGTGATCGCGGCGAAGATGGGAGGCTTTTCCGGCGCCGCCATATTCCCCGTGGCCGTCAGGATGGTCTACCAGGTGGCCCACGCCTGTTCTATCCCTATTATGGGTTGCGGCGGGGTCGCGACAGCGGAGGATGTGGTGGAAATGATGATGGCGGGAGCTTCGGCAGTCCAGGTGGGAGCCGAGAACCTGCGGAATCCTTTCGCCTGTCCGGAAATCATCGCGCAGTTGCCTGCAGTACTGGAAAGGCTTGGAATAGAGAGCGTTAAAGATATAGAACGGATTTAAGAAAAATATACAAATTTAAGATTTATGCCTAAAGACGTAATCATAGCCTGCGATTTCAGCGGCAGAAACGAGACCATAGAATTTCTCGACCAGTTCCAGGGCGGCCGCAAGCCGTTCGTCAAGATCGGAATGGAGCTTTTCTACAGCGAAGGCCCGTCCATCGTCCGTGAGATCCGCTCCCGCGGCCACAGGATCTTCCTCGACCTCAAGCTCCACGACATCCCGAACAC